>CBJNAR010000060.1:0-9930 GCA_966434075.1 uncultured bacterium | reverse complement strand
GCCGGGCAACATCTCGGCACGTTATAGGGTCTTGGGCCGAAATGTGCCAGGATTGGGCCGGGAAGCGGCGCGGGTCAGGTGCCGGGGAAGCGCCAGCGGGTGGCGTCGCCGGGGAAGTGGTACCAGGCCAGGACCACCTGCGGGCGAACCTGGTAGAGGCCGCCGCCTTCCCAACTGGCGGGATCGGGCCGGTAGTTGTACTTGGGGCCGTACTTGGCGCCGAAGGCCTCCACCAGCCGCGCGGCGAGCGCCGCGTCCGGGTGAGGAATATCCTCCGCGTCGCCCTCCACGATCACGATGTCGTCGTCGCGCTCGACATGTACGACCACGGCGGGGTTCGCCGCGATGTTGCGGCCCCGGCGGGTGTCCGGCCCGCCTTCAAAGTAGAACGTATCGTCCAGCCAGACACCCCAGACCGGAACGGAGTGCGGGCGCCCGTTGGGGCGGGTGGTGCCGATCCAGTAGTTAATGGCCGCTTCCAGCAGGTCGCTCGCATGGCTCCAGGGCAGCATCCCTTCGTCCGTGGCGGGCACGCCGTAGCCGGCGGGCATGGAGGGGCGGTCGGCCTGCGGGGTCACGGGCGCGGGTTGCTGCGTTTGTTCGGGCATTTGCTATCCTCCCTACGAGACGAGACTCTTCGCTCCGCTCAGAGTGACAATAGGTATAGTGAAATGACGGGTCTTCCGCGGGTGGATCACCAGTATACGCCGCGCTTCCTGACATCCTGTGTCATATTTCGAGCGCGAGTTAGTATGGACGATACGTTGTCATGCCGAATAGTCGGTCCCAGGAGCCTTGTCATTCTGAGCGCAGCGAAGAATCTCGTCTCGTTCGGGTACACGACGAGACTCTTCGCTGCGCTCAGAGTGACAAGCCTCAGCGCTCAGAGTGACAAGCCTCAGCGCTCAGAGTGACAAGCCTATTAGCGGAGACGAGACTCTTCGCTGCGCTCAGAGTGACAAGAACAACCGGGCGAGGCAGTCAATCTTTGCCGTTGCCGGGGCTATCGGCGGGGCGCGGTGGCGCGGTGTCAGGGTCGGGCGGCGCGGCGGTCCCGGAGGCGAAATCGTCCCGCGCGACGGCGACGGCGCGGGCCACGGCGGCGGGATCGTCCACCAGCATACTGACCTCGCGCCGCTTGTCCAGGCTGGTGGGCGTGAGGTTCACGCTGCCCACCAGCATCCGGCGCGCGTCGGCGATGACCAGCTTGGTGTGCAGCCAGAGCTGGGTGCTGTAGCGCACCTGGGCCTGCGGCGCCCGCGCCTGCAACGTCTCCAGGCAGGGCCGATTCTTGGTTTGCAGAGCGTTCGTGACGATCTGCACGGCAACGCCCGCATTGCTGCGCGCGGCCAGGAGATCGACCATGGCGTCGTCGGTGATCTGCTCTTCTTCCAGGATGAGCGAGCTTTGCGCGCCGGTGATCAGGCCGGCCAGCGTGGCGCGGCTGTTGGCCGGGCTGAGCACCAGGGGCGGGGCCGGCGCCGAGTCGGCGGGCGTGGCGGCCCAGTCGGCGGCGAAGGTTTGCAGGATGCCCTGCACCACGACCGGGTTCGTGGTCAGCACGCCGTGGTCGCGGGTGTGCATCCAATCGTCCAGGAAGTTGATGCTGGAGACGAGGGCCTGGGCGCCGTCCACCACAAAGCTCTTGGCGTGGACGCGCTCGAAATAGGACGGGCGCGGGCGGACCTGGACATTGGCCGCGTTCAGCGCGCGCATGGCGGCGTGCCCGGCGGCGGCGTTGTCGCTGGGCGCGGGATCGACCACGGCGCGGACCCGCACCCCGCGGGCCACCGCTTCGCGCAGCGCGGCCAGGATATCGGGATTGCTGAGAGTGAAGATGTAGATGTCGATGGACTGCCGCGCCGCCGCCAGCGCATCGAGCAAGGGGATCATGCTGTCGTCGGGCAGCACCAGGAACCGGTCGGCCATAGGGGTCTCTCCTTCGCATACAACGCTAAGGCCGAGACCGTCGCACATCGCGTGCCAGGCTATGGAGACCCGCTAATTCACCGCGAAGGCGCGAAGAACGCGAAGAATAAGACTAAGAAAAATAATCTTCGCGTCCTTCGCGCCTTCGCGGTGCACGTCCGAGGCTTGCCGCCGGGCGCGGGGCTATTTCTTCTGTAAGTCGGCTTGCAACGCGGCCAGCCGGTCCAGGATCGTCTGGAGGGCAGCGGGCGGCTGGCCCTCCGTTGCGACGGTCACGGTCTTGACCTGGCCGCCGTGGTTGTAGGTCACGCTCAATTCCTGGCTGTCCGCCGGGGCCGCCGCGGGCGCGTAGCGGTCCTGGAAGGTGAAGAAGCCGCTGCTGTCGAACAGGTCGATCAGTTCGCCCACCTGGGCGGCGGTCAGTTGGGCGCGGCCCGTCTCCTGCCCGCGCGACTGGAACGTGACGGCGCCGTGCCGCCCGATGAACATGGCGGTGTCCAGCCCGGCGATGCCGCCGCGCACCCGGTAGATAACCAGGTCGGCGCCCTCGTTCACGGTCCCGGCCTCCGCGGTGGCCGTGGCGGCGGGAGGCTCAGGCGTCCCGGCCACCGGGGTGGCCGTGGCCGGCGGCCCGGATGTCGCCGGGGTGTCCGTGGCGGGGGCGGGCAGCGGGGTGTCCGTGACCTCGGGCATCGGGGTGTCGGTCGCCGCGGGCGGGGCGGGCGTATCGGTCGCCGGGGCCGCGCCGGGCGCCGGGGTGAGATTGGCGCGGACGGTGCCTTCCAGTTCGCGCAGGTTGGTGATCAGGTCGATCACGGCCTGCGGCGTGCTCTCTTTGCCGCCGACCTCGGCCACCGTGACCTTCTTGGTCTGCCCATCCTCGGTCGCGGTGATCGTGTAGTAGATGTCGTCGGCCACGCGGCCGTTATCGTAGCGGTCTTGCAGGGTGAAGAACTGCGCCGCGTCGAGCTTGGCGCGGATCTCGGCCAGCCGGTCGGGCGGCACTTGCGCCGTGCCGATCACTTGCGCGCGTTCGCTGAGCGTGGCCGCGCCGCCGGCCTGGACGCTCACGGCGCGCTGCAAGCCGGCGATGCCCCCGCTGACCTGGAAGGTCACGAAGGGCGCGGTGGGGTCGCTCACCGGGACCGGAGTCGTGGTGGGCGGCGTGATGGGAGTCGGCGTGGCGGCGGGTTGCATGCTGATGACGTTGCATCCGGTCAGCAGGGCCAGGCCGGCAACCAGGACCAGGCCGCGGAGTCGTGTGTGGATTGGCATACAGTCTTTCTTTAGCTATCAGCAGTCAGCTATCAGCTGTCAGGTTACGGAGCGACGGGTAATCGTCAGTGGTCGGTAGTCGGTGGCTGAGCATATTGCCCTAGCAGTGATAGGACGTGGCTACAGGCCTGTAAGTTCCGTGGAGTCGGGCCGGTTCGCTTTTATTCCAGGCCACTCACCAGCCATGTCTGGCATGCGCACGCACCGCTTGTCAGTAGCACGCCGATGAACAAGCCACGCGCGATCCAGGGATCGCGCCGCAGCAGAAATGCAGCTCCAATCAGGCCGCCTAACTGGGACAATCCCCAGATGGCTAATTGTATGTGGTAGGCCGACTCCTGCCGTGCCTCTAATGCGGAATCATAGTGAAGGCCGGACAACTCCAGAAAACTGGGCTGGGGTTTAGCAGCTACATAGGGTAAAAGAAGATCATCCTGGAATAGATAGAGTGTGAGTACCAGCAGCACGATGGATAGCAAGAAGAAGGATCCAACGGTAAGCATGAACCGCACAAACGGAGTCAGTTGCCAGCGAACCATCGCTGGGACGGACAGGGTATTTGGTTGAAGCGCGATGCCGAAACCACAGCTTGGACAAGTCGATTGTCCAGGCACCAAACGCATCTGGATTTTGCAACGCGGACAGGTGTAATCGAGGGACAACTGGTCTCCAATCCTTCCTGACTCTCAGCCGACACACATGACGAATTGCAGAGCGTAGTTAAGCCCGACAGCATCGCGCCGTTTCCGGTCGCCGGTTACTCCGCCGTTTGCAGCAGGCGGGCGCGCAGTTCCAGCGGGTTGAGCGGCACGTTGCCCAGCTTCTGGACCACGATGCCCGCGCCGTAGTTCGCCAGCCGGGCGGCGTCGAGCAGATCGGCGCCCGCCGTCAGGGCCAGCGTGAGCACGGCAATGACCGTGTCGCCCGCGCCGGTCACGTCGAAAACCTCGGCGCTGTTGCTGACCGGGATGTGGTGATAGTGGTCCTGCTGGTCGAGGATGGACATGCCCTCCCCGCCGCGGGTGACGACCACGCCCTCGGTGCCCAGTTCGGCGCGCAGGCGGCGCAGGCCGTCGGCAAACGCCGCCTCGCCGCGGAGCTCGGTGTGCAGCGCGCTCTCGGCCTCGCGGTCGTTGCAGCGGAAGATGGTGACGCCCTGGAACTTGGCGAAATCGCCCTGGGCGTCCACGGTGATCAGGGCGCCGGTGCGCGCGGCCACGCGCCGGGCGGCATCAACTACCGCCGGGCTGACCGTGCCGCTCTGGTAATCGCTGATCAGCAGGGCATCGGCGTGGGGCAATTCGCGCTCGATCGTGGCGATCACGGCGTTCTCCACGTCCCCGGCGATGGGCCGCCGGTCGAGAGTATCGACGCGGGCAATCTGCTGTTGCAGGCGCCCCGGCCCTTCGGCCACGATGCGCGACTTGAGGATGGTGGGCCGGCCAGGATCGACTACGAGGCCGCGCGTGTCCACACCCCGCGCGGCCAGGGCGGCGCGCAACTCGTCGCCGGCCTTGTCCGCGCCGATCACGCCGGCCTGGATGGCCTGGGCGCCCAGCGACTGGATGTTCGACGCGGGCGCCGTGCCGCCGCCGGGCAGCACTGTGCGCCGGTTAAACTCCAGGATGACGATGGGCGCCTCGCGCGACACCCGGCTGGGCCCGCCGATGATGTACTCGTCGAGGATGAGGTCGCCCAGGACGACGATGCGCTTGCCGGCGAAGGCGGGCAGCAGGGCGAGTAAGCGGTTCATGCGTCAGCGCAGCCGGATAAAGGTGAGGACCAACGCCATCAACACAAATACCAGGCCCAGCAAATCGGTGCGGTTCACCAGACTCAGCAGGATGCCGCCGTAATCCCCCCGGCTGATGAGCCCGACCAGTGCCGCACCGCCGCGCAGCAGGTTCGACGCGTTGTTGCCGGGGAAGCCGGCGATAAAGTTCAACAGCGGCGGCACGGTGAGGAAAAAGGCCAGCGCGGCGCGGCTCAGGACAATGCCCCAGACCGCCGCCGCCAGCCCGACGGCTTGCAGGGCCGGGCCGCGCTTCTGGTTGGCCGCCCCGCTCACCACCTCGCCCGTGGCGATGCCGAGAATGAGCGCCGCCCAGAAGTCATAGCCGGGCAGCAGCGCCCACACCAGTCCGACGACGGTGGTGAAGGCGAAGCCCGCCAGCACCGACTTCGTCACCGAGGTGGAGTCCATCGCATAGGTGGGCAGCACGCTGAGGTTGGCGCATTGCAGGCAGCGATAGCCCACCGGCGTGTGGACCCGGCAGCGGGCGCAGATGGGCTTCTCGCAGCGGGCACAGCGCAGCACCGTGGGCACCGTGGGATGATTGGCGCAGTACAGCGTGCCCGATTCGGGCTCGCCGGTGGTCGTGCCGCCGTCGTAGGGGCCGCGATTATACGCCACGTCAGGCCCCCATCCGGGGCGCGGCACCCAGCACGCGGCGCGCGCCCAGATATGTATCGCGGCGGCCATGGTATTCGGGGTGCGTGGGGTCGAGGCTCTGCACCAGCACCTGTTTGGCGCTGCCGCTGGCGTGGATCATCTGCCCCTCGCCGATATACATGGTGACGTGGGTGACGTGATCCGGGTCTTTGCCGAAAAAGAGCAGATCGCCCGGCTGGAGTTCGTCGATTTCGACGTGTTGCGGAATCTGCCGGAATTGCTGGTCGGCGTCGCGCGGCAAGATATAGCCGTGCACGCGGTAGGCGATCTGCGTCAGCCCCGAGCAATCGATGCCCTGGCGGGTCATGCCGCCCCACAGGTAGGGCGTGGTCAGGAAGGCGCGGGCCGACTCGATGATCGCCGCCGCGTTGCCCGCAGCGGCGGGATCGACCGGGGCCAGGGCGGCGGGATCGGCCAGCGCCTCGCGTCCGCCAGGCACATGCACGACGATGAGGCCCTCCCCGGCCATGGGCGGCGCGTCAGCCACGCGGGTGAGCGTGGTGCCCATGAAGGCGTCCACCGTCTCGCCGCTCACTGAGCCCGAGTCGTCAAGGATTCGCAGGGTCGTGCGCGGGACCGTCACGCGCACCTGGCGGCCCGGCGCGGGCGGCGCATCCAGCCGGGTGATGGCTTCGGCGCGCATCCAACCGGTGTAGTCGGGCAGGCGCACCCGCAGCCAGGCATCGCCCGCGGCGTCGGTGTGCGTGTCCAGCACTTCCAGCGGCGTCGCCAGCAGCGCCTGGTTCACGCGTTCGGCGTCGTCGCGCGGCTCGGCGCGCAGATCGGCCACCGGCGTCTGCACTTCGCCATAGCCCAGGGCCGCGGGCGCGGAGGTCGAATTCGTCGATTGCACGGTCATGCGTTTCCTCTCGAAGCCGGGAGCCGGATCACGCCCAGCCGCTGGCCGATCACCGCCAGAGCAAAGGCCGGCAGCGCCAGCATGCGGCGCCAGCGCCAGGGTTGCTTGTAGAGCCGGTAGAGCCATTCCAGCCCCACCTGCCGGAGCAATGGGGGCGCCAGCGGCACCCGGCCGGTCACATAATCAAAGACGCCGCCCACCCCCATCGCCAGGCGCACCGTGGGCAACGCGGCGCGGTTGCGTGCGATCCAGAGGTCCTGGGCCGGGGCGCCAAAGGCCACGAACAGCAGATCGGCCTCCGCCGCAGTAATCCGCGCGGTGATTTCCTCGCGCTCGGCCTCGTGCGGCGAGCCGGGATAGGCGCCCGCCACCTGCAAGCCCGGATAGCGGCTCATCCAGATGCGGCCCGCCTCGGCGGCTACGCCCGGCTGCGCGCCCAGCAGGAACAGGCGATAGCCCGCCCGCGCCGCCAGCGCCGCCAGTTCTTCGGTCAGCGCGACGCCGGTGGTGCGCCCGCGCAGCCGCCGCCCCAGGATCAACGAGCCGAGAATGATCCCGGCGCCGTCGGGCGTGGCGAGGTCGGCGCGGTTGAGCACGGCGCGGAATTCGGCATCCTGGCGGGCGCGCATCACAAACTCCGGGTTCACCGTGGTGACCTGGTGCAGGCGCCCGCCGCCCGCCGCCGGGGCGCCGGCCAGCATGCGCGCGCAGCGCGCCACCGACTCGCCCAGCGGACTGTCGTCGATGCGCACGCCCAGGATATTCAAGCGCCGTCGCCGTGCCCCGCCCTGGGGCGGGCCGGCTGCCGGCGCCTGGATTCGGCTAGGGGAAGCCGGCATCGCTGCTCCTTCTCCAGACACAAACTACCCCACCCACAGGCAGGGCAGGTTTCATTATAGTATACGCCTATCTTTTTTGCCAGGATGCGTGACGGCGATCCCGCCGGTGCGGGTCGCAGGGTACTTAAGCCGAAGGTTCGGAGGCAGAAGGGGCAAACTCTATATTCTCATAGATCGCCGTTAGCGGCAGCACAGCGTCAATCGACGGTTGTGGCGTCGAAGACCATGTACGCCCGCCCATAGGCGGCGTCCGGCGTATTACGGTCCGATGAGCACATTGCCCGTTGTGGCGTCGAACACCATATATGTCTGCCCATAGGGTGCTTGTGGCTTATTGGGATCCGCTTGATCCACACCGACCTTCCCGGTAAACGATACATACACGATCTGTGCCGTACCGGAATAATAACTCAGGTCGTTGGGAACACCCAGCCGCTGGCGGAGCTGGGCCACAGTCATGAACTCCACAGCGGTGAGCGTGGGCGGTTGCAGCGGGGACATACCGGGGAAGACCGGTGGGCGTTGGGCAAAATAGTCGCGCACGCGGGCCTCGGTCACGGGAGGCGTAATGGCCGGCGCCCCCCAGGCAGCCGGATCGTGTGGTGTTTGAGGAAGAGGCCGCTGCTTAACCGGGCCGGTGGATGGGATCGTAGCTCCGATAGGTGTCGGTGGGACAGGACCTTGATGGAGCGACAACGGGTTGCTGGCGGCGCCTGCTACGGTAATCCCAGCGAAGAGCACGAACACTCCAAGAATGATGATCAACTTCTTCACGACGGTTCTCCTTAATGATCCCAAATGATCCCCATCGGAATCCTGAAGAGCGGCAGGCCGGTTTGAAACCGGCCCCTACAGAGGAAAATAACAGTGGCCGCCTGTTATTCTACACTCGTCTATATCACAGTATACTCGCTCCCGCAATATCTACCGCCAGGGCCGGTTAGTAGGCAGCGCCCTTGCACGAGGGCACACTTTTCGCTACACTGGCCGTACAGATACCGGCTGCGCGCCGGTTGGCGTCCCCCACGGGGGCAGAGAGACCCTATCCACGAGGAGCGCTATGCAGATCATTATCCCCGCCGGGGGCCTGGGCACCCGTATGCGACCGCACACCTACAGCAAGCCCAAGCCGCTGGTCGCCGTGGGCGGCAAGCCGTCCATCGCCCATATCCTCGACGCCTTTGCCGCCCTGCCCATCGACAAGGTGGTGCTGATCACGGGGCGCCAGGGCGAGATGTTGCTGGATTATGTCAAGCAGCACTATTCCTTCGAGGCCGAGGCCGTCGAGCAGAAAGTGATGCGCGGGCAGTCGGACGCCATCTTGCTGGCCGAGCCGCTGATCGACAAGGCCGAAGACCTCTTCGTCGTCTTCTCCGACACCCTGTTCGAGGCCGACCTGGGCGCCGTGCAGCACCTGGGCGACGCCGACGGCGCGGCGTTCGTCAAAGAGGTGCCCGACCCCAGCCGCTTCGGCATCGCCGTGAGCAACGCGCAGGGCTACGTCACGCGCATGGTCGAGAAGCCCCAGGAGCCGCTGTCGCACGACGCCGTCGTCGGTATCTATTACTTCAAGCGGGCCGGCGACCTCTACGACGCGATCCACGAGCAGGTCGAGCGCAAGATCATGCTGAAGAACGAGTATTTCCTGGCCGACGCGATCCAGGTCATGGTCGAGCACGGCAAGCGGCTCAAGGTGCTGCCGGTGACGGTCTGGGAGGACACGGGCACGCGCGACGCGATCCTGCACAGCAACCGCTACCTGCTGCGCAAGCAACACGGCGACCAGCCCGACACACCCTACGTGCAGGGCAGCGCGCTGATCGTCCCGCCCGTGTTTATCGGCGAGGGCGTGACGCTGGAGCAATGCGTGATCGGCCCCTATGCCAGCGTCGGCGCGGGGACCAGCATCCGCGAGGCCATCGTGCGCGACTGCATCATCGGCGAGCAGGCGCAGGTGCGGGCCACGATCTGCACCGCGACGCTGATCGGCGACCGGGGCGTGGTCGAGGGCGCCTTCCATACGCTGAATATCGGCGATGACTCCGCGCTCGGTGTCGATCCGAGCGGCGCCATCGACGAAACCTTCAAGTAGGTGACGGCCCCGGCGCGCAACGGACAACTCGGCGTGCTCTTGCTGCACGGCTACACGTCGAGCCTGGACACGGTGAACGGCCTGGTGCCGACGCTGACCCGGCTGGGCCTGCCCTACCGCATGCCCGTCTTGCGCGGCCACGGCACGCACCAGCGCGACCTGCGTGGCGTGACGGCGGCCGACTGGTACGCCGACGCCGCGGCGGCGCTGGACGACCTGCTGCGCGAGGTGCCGCGGGCTGCCGTGGTTGGCCTCTCGATGGGCGGGCTGGTCGCCACGCAGTTGGGCATCGAGCGCGCGAATGACCTGACCGGGGTGGCGCTGGTGGCCCCCTTCTTCGGCACCAAAAACCCGCTCGCGCCCCTCACTGGGTTGATAGGTCGGGTCATGCCCTACTTCCCCATGCCCCGGTCGATCTACGATCCCGAGGTATACGCCCGCAATACCAACTACAAGCAGGGCGAAGCCACGTCCTTCGCCTCGG
>CBJNAR010000059.1:0-9949 GCA_966434075.1 uncultured bacterium | reverse complement strand
CACCTCTACTGGGATGTCCTGCGGCTCTGGCACGAGATCCAGGCCGGGCTGGCCCGCTATGCCGCAGAGTACACCGCTCCACCCGCCGGGATCGGCATCGACACCTGGGCGATCGATTTTGGGCTGCTGGACGGCGCGGGCCGGCTGCTCGGCAACCCGCACCATTACCGCGATCGGCGCACCACGGGCATCGCCGAAGCGGTCGACGCGCGAGTCCCGCCCGACGAACTCTACCGGATCACCGGCATCCAGCGCCTGCCGTTCAACACCCTGTATCAACTGGTCAGCATGCGCCAGGCGGGTGACGTGCGGCTGGATGTGGCCCGGACGCTGCTGCTGATGCCCGATCTGTTCGGCTACTGGTTGACCGGGCGGGCCGTCGCCGAATATACCAACGCCACAACCACGGAGTTCTACGACGCAGGCACCGGGGGCTGGGCCACCGACCTGCTGACCGCGCTGGATCTGCCCGCGACGATCCTACCGCCGCTCGTCCCGCCCGGCACCGTGCTGGGCGAACTGTTGCCGGAGGTGCGCGAACGGACGGGCCTGCCCGCCGTGCCCGTCATCGCCGTGGGCACGCATGACACGGCCAGCGCCGTGGCGGCGGTGCCCGGCCTGGACGCGCGGAGCGCCTACATCAGCAGCGGCACCTGGAGCCTGGTCGGCGTCGAGACCCGCGCGCCGATCCTGACCGAACGGGCGCGGGCGCTGAACTTCACCAACGAAGGCGGGGTGGACGGCACCATCCGCCTGCTCAAAAACGTCGGCGGCCTGTGGCTGCTGCAGGAATGCCGGCGCCGCTGGGAACGCGACGGGCAGCACTATAGCTGGCCGGACCTCGTGACCCTGGCCGAGCAGGCGCCGCCGCTAGTCAGCCTGGTGGACCCCGATGCACCCGACTTCCTCAACCCGGACGATATGCCCGCGGCCCTGCGCGCCTACTGCGGGCGCACCGGGCAGCCGGAGCCGGCCACGCCGGGGGCGCTGGTGCGCTGCTGCCTGGAAAGTCTGGCCCTGAAATATCGCTGGGTGCTGGCTGCGCTGGAGGATCTGATCGGCCACCGGCTGGACCCGATCCGCATCGTCGGCGGGGGCAGCCGGAACGGGCTGCTATGCCAGATGACCGCTGATGCCTGCGGGCGCCGGGTGGTGGCCGGGCCGGTAGAGGCGACCGCGCTGGGCAACGTCCTGGTCCAGGCCATCGCCACCGGCTATCTGCCGGACATCGCCGCCGGGCGGCAGGCCATCGCGGCCTCCGTCGATCTGGCAAGCTTCGAGCCGCATCCCGCCGTGGACTGGGATGCCGCCTTCGCGCGGTTCGCGTCCCTGGTCCAGGCATCATAAATGGATCACTGCTGCCGCTGCCGAGCGGTATGCCCCTAATGAAAGGAGTCGCAACGATGGTCGAGACTGTGAAGGGCCGCCAGGACGCGCCCGCCCGCGATAGTCGCGTGGACGAGGTGCTGGCCCAGATGACCCTGGAGGAAAAGGCGGCCCTGACCGTGGGCCGCGACGCCTGGACCACGCAGCCGATCGAGCGGCTCGGCGTGCCGTCCGTCTGGGTGTCCGACGGGCCGACGGGGCTGCGTAAGGCCGCCAGCGGCGGCGATATGACCGTCGGCCACAACCTGCCCGCCACCTGTTTCCCCACCGAATCGGCCCTGGGCGCTTCCTGGGATGTCGATCTGGTGCGCGAAGTGGGCCGGGCCATCGCCGCCGAGAGCCAGGCGGCGGGAGTGCAGGTGCTGCTGGGGCCGGGCATCAACCTCAAGCGCTCGCCGCTCTGTGGCCGCAATTTCGAGTATTTCGCGGAGGACCCGGTCCTCTCCGGCGAACTGGCCGCGGCGTATGTGGGCGGGCTGCAGGATGGCGGCGTGGGCGGCTGCCTCAAGCACCTGGTCGCCAACGAGAGCGAGACCGACCGCATGATCACCAGTTCCGAGGTGGACGGGCGGACTCTGCGCGAACTCTATCTGCGCCCCTTCGAGATCGCCGTCGCCAAAGCCGAGCCCTGGACGCTGATGGCGGCGTATAATCGCCTGAACGGTGAGTACTGCACCGAGAACTATCACCTGCTGACCGAGATCGTGGCCGGTGACTGGGGCTATCAGGGCATCGTCATGTCCGACTGGCTGGCCGTCAACGACCGGGCGGCGGGAATCGCGGCGGGGTTGCACCTGCAGATGCCCGCCGCGCCCACGGCGCGGGAGGTGGTGGCGGCGGTGCAGGAGGGCCGGCTCGACGAGACCCAGCTAGATGAGATCGTCCGTGGCCTGCTGGCCTTCATCTTCAAGGCCGATGCCGCCCGCCGCCCCGGCACCTCCGCCGACCTCGACGCCCACCACCGCCTGGCCCGGCGCGTCGCGAGCGAAAGCATTGTGCTGCTCAAGAACGACGGCGGGCTGCTGCCGCTGGAAGGCGATGCCCTGGCGCACGTCGCGCTGATCGGCGCCTTCGCCAAAGAGCCGCGCTACCAGGGCGCGGGCAGTTCTCAGGTGGTGCCCGCCCGCCCGGTGGAGACGATCTACGACGAATTGCGCGCCCTCATCGGCGACGGTGGCGAGATACATTATGCACCCGGCTACCGCGCGGACGGCACAACGGACGATGCGTTGCTGCAAGAGGCCCAGGCCGCTGCCCGCGCCGCCCGAGTCGCCGTGGTGGTCGCCGGGTTGCCCGGCTCGTATGAGGAGGAGGGCGCCGACCGCAAGCATATCGATCTGCCGCCGGGGCACAATGCCCTGGTGGAGGCCGTATTGGCGGCCCAGCCGCGCACTGTGGTCGTGCTCGTCAACGGCAGCGCGGTAGCCCTGCCCTGGGCGGCGCGGGTGCCCGCGATCGTGGAGGGCTGGCTGGGCGGCCAGGCCGGCGGCGGGGCCGTCGCCGATGTGCTGCTGGGGCACACCAACCCCTCCGGCAAGCTGGAGGAGACCTTCCCCATGCGGCTGGAGGACACCCCCGCCTACCTGAACTTCCCCGACGATGGGTCCGGGCGCGTGCTGTTCGGCGAGGGCCTGTTCACCGGCTACCGCTGGTACGACGCGCGCAAGATCGAGCCGCTTTTCCCCTTCGGGCACGGCCTGTCGTACACGTCCTTCGCCTACAGCGACCTGGCCGTGGATCAAGCGAGCATCCGGGACACCGACACACTCACGGTCACGCTGCGGCTGCGCAATACCGGCAACCGCGCCGGGCGGGAAGTGGTGCAGCTTTACGTGCGCGAGCAGCGCCCGCGCCTGCCGCGCCCGGACAAGGAACTGAAGGCGTTTGCCAAGGTGGCGCTCGACCCCGGCGCCGAGCAGGAGGTCCGCTTCCAGCTAGGCATGCGCGATTTCGCCGTCTACGACCCGCGCCTGGCGGCCTGGACGGTGAACGGTGGCGTGTTCGACCTGCTGGTCGGGGCGTCGTCACGCGACATCCGGCTGCAGGTGCGCGTGACCGTGGAGGCGACCGGCAGCGTGCAGGTGCCGCTGGACCGGCTGAGCCCGCTGCGCGACTGGCTACGCAACCCGGTGGCCCGCGCGCGCCTGCGCCCGACGATAAACGCCATGTTCCAGGCCGTCACCGGCGAGGCGGATACGCTCGCAGAAACCGCGGGAGCAAGCGATGAGGCCCTGAACGGCTTCATCGCCGATCTCCCGATCAGCAAACTGGTGATGCTGGGCGGGATGAGCGAGCCGGAGCTGGCGCAACTGATCGCGGCGGCGAACGCCGGCTAACGTTCGCTCAAACACGCCGCGACGATGGCCGGGCCGCGCATGGCCCGGCCTTCGCGCCCACCTGCCTGCTGCTTGCCGCGCCTGGGGCGTCCCGTATACCGCAGGCGATACCATCCCAGGGCCAGATGAGGTGTGCCTTTGTCGGAACAACGCGGACGCAGCGTGTGGCCGGGGCGCCGGGTTCCGCGCCTGCCGGCAGGCATGCGTCCCGGCCTGGCCCTGGCCCTGGTCGGCTTCTGGCTGGGCCTCATCTGGCTCGCGGCGATCCGCCCGTTCAGCGCGCCCGATGAGCCGGCGTATCTGCAAGCCGTGATGCAGACGCAGACGGAACACATCCTGCCGGAGCTCCACTTCGACTTCACCGCCAACCCCGCGGGCGCGGTCATCGGTACGCCGGGCAATGCGGCGGCGCGGGCCTATATCGCGGCCTCGGGATACAAGGACCGCATCCGGCTGCTGGCCTACGAAAACGTCCAACCGCCGTTATACTTCCTGATCGCCGGCCTGGTTACGCAGTTCGTGCCGCCCAACCCCGTGACCGTGCTCTATGTCAGCCGGCTCCTCTCCGTGGTCGCCGGCGCGGGTACCGTCTATTTCTGCTGGGCGGCGACGCGGCAACTGGCCCCGCAGGCGCCGAGCTGGGCCGTGGCCGTGGCCGGTGTGATCGCGCTGCTGCCCGAATTTTGCTTCATCAACGCGCGGGCCGGCAACGACAGCCTGGTGAATTGCCTGGGCGCGGCGGCGTTCTATGTCTGGTTCCGCGGCCTGCGCGACCCCGCGTACGATGGCCGGCTGATCCGGGCCGGAGGCGTCGTCGGGCTGGCCGTGCTGGCCAAGCTGAGCGCCCTGGTATTGGTGCCTGGTCTCGCCCTGGTGGTGCTGTTCCGCGCCCTGCAGAATCGGCCGCGCGGGCAGCCCTGGTGGACTGTCTGGCCGCGGGGCCGGCGGCTGGCGGCGGGGGCGGCGGGGAGCCTGGTCCTGGTCTGCGGCTGGTGGTTCGTGCGCAACCTGTTCGTCTACGGCGAACTATCGGGCACGGCGGCGGCCAACCGGTTCTGGCAATTGAACCTGCCCGTATTCAACTGGCAGGATCCGGTGGCCCGCGCAGACTTCGTCCAGTCAAGCGGGAAGAGCTTTCTGGGCGTCTTCGGATGGCAAAGCCTGGTGCTGCCGGAGGTGTTTTATGAGCAGGCCCTCCAACTCAGCATCATCCTGCTCGGGTTGAGCGGGCTGGCCGGCCTCTGGCGGCTGCAGCGCCACCTGGTAGGGCGCGCGCCGATCCCCGCCTATGTGCTGCAGGCCGGGTTCCTGATGGGGCTAACTGCGGTCCTGATGGGCGTTAGTTTTGTGCAGTATAGCCTGAACGTTGCGCTGTCGTCCCAGGGGCGCTATTTCTTCTTGCTGCTGCTGCCCGTGGCGCTGCTGTTCACGGGCGGCCTGCAGGCGCTGCTGCCGGGCCGGGTCCTGAAAGCGATAGGCTGGAGCGCACTCATGCTCTGGCTAGCCACCGTGAATATCGTCGGGACGGTGCTGGTACGCTGAAGCGCCGCGGCGCCGAAGATAGGGCCGCAAAGGGCACAGTCCGCGGCAAAGCGCCCGCCGCGCGTTACTCGTGCTTGCGGACAAGCGCCTCTTGTCCGTGGCCCTCCACGACATACGTGCCGTCGCGCTCGACCCACACACCGCAGGCCCCGCCGCCGCTGCTGCGCGCCAGCTCCAGCGGCGTCCCATCCATGCGCAGCGCCGGGTGGTAGAACTCGGCCACCTGCTCCGCCGCCCCCTCGATGTAATGCCCGATCAGCGCGCGCCGGAAGTGATCCGTCGTCGTGTTCGGATAGCTGCCGTGGACGAGCGCGCCGTTGAAGAAGAGCACATCGCCCGCATCCATGGGCACCGGCTGCGCGGTCGTGCCTGGTGGCAGCGGCACGGTCACGTCGGTGAAGCTGACCCGCGTATCGGCCTTGGTCGTGCAGAGCAGCGGCCAGGTGTGGCTGCCGGGCACCACCTGCATGCAGCCGTTGGCTTCGTCGCAGGAGTCCAGGGCCAGCCACGCCGCCATACAGGTGCCCGGCTGCGCCCGCAGGTAGAAGTTATCCTGGTGCAGCGCCTGGCCCCGCGCGCCCGGCGGCTTGAAATAGATCATGGTCTGAACCGCGTACGGCTCGCGCCCCAGCAGGCCCGTCAGGCAGGCGTTGATCCGCGGGTCCAGCACCCAGTGCCGGGAGAGGTCGTCCCAGCGATGCATGTGGATCATGCGCGGGTAGCGCTTCAGCGGATCGTTGCTGCGCACGTCCACGCCGGCGAGATCGCCAGGATAGGTGCCATGCTTGCGCAGGGTCATGAAATGCTCGCGGTAGCGCGCGACCTCATCCGGGTGGAACAGCCCCTGGACGACGACGTACCCGGCGGCGGCAAATTGTGCCTTATGGTCATCGGTCAGCATCATGGTAGCCTCCCTGGCAGGGGCGCCGCCGGCGGCAGCCGCAGCGGCGCCCGGCGAAAAGATCGGCGAACGCGGGAGCCTCGGTGTGACTCTCATTATACACCCGGCGCCGCGACGGCACTCCCGATTCTGTAACAGTGGTTTTGTCACTCTTCGCTGCGCTCAGAGTCTCGGCTTTCGGGCTAGGAGACGAGATTCTTCGCTGCGCTCAGAATGACAATGCTGCTGTGATCGGCTGCTCCCAAGCTAAATTCTGTTACGCGGCGCGCCCGCCCGGCCCGCGCACCACCCGCCCCGGCGTGGCCCCGGTGTGCGACCCGTCCCGCAGCACCCGCGCGCCGTTCACCCATACGTCGCGCACGCCGGTTGCCAACCGGTGCGGCTCGGCGAACGTGGCCTTGTCCCCGATGGTCGCCGGGTCGAACACGACAACATCGGCGTAGCAGCCCGCCCGCAACAGCCCGCGCTCGCGCAGCCCCAGCCGGTCGGCCACCGCCGCGGTCATTTTGCGCACAGCATCCTCCAGGGGGAGCACCTGCTCGTCGCGCACGTAGTGGCCGAGCACACGGGGATATGTGCCGTAAGAGCGGGGATGCACGGGGCCGCGGGCCACCGCCCACGCCGGGTCATAGCCGCCCGCGTCGGTGGCGATCTTGATCCACGGCAGGCTCAGTTGCCGGCGCACGTTTGCTTCGTCCATGGAAAAGTAGATCGTGCTGATGCGCTGGCCCTCGGCGCTGAGCAGGTCGAGCGCGGCATCCAGCCAGTGCTGCCCGCGCATCTCGGCGATCTCGTCCAGGCGCAAGCCCATATATGCCTGGTGTTCCGGGCGCTGGAAGCCGATGGGCATGATACCGGCGGGCGTCGTGTTCAGCCCCATGGCCTCCCAGTCGCCCGCGGGCGCCAGCACTTCGGCGCGGATCTTGGCGCGCAGTGCGGGGTCGGCCAGGTTCGCGTACAGCCCGGCGCCCGCGCCGGCCCAGGGCGGTAAGATGGCGCTCAGGCCTGTGCCGGAGGCCGCGTAGGGGTACATGTCGGCCGTCACGTCCAGGCCCTCCGCCCGCGCCTCGGCGATGGCGGCGATGGCCGCCGGCATCAGGTGCCAGTTGGGCCGCCCCGCCGCCTTCAGGTGATAGATCTCCACCGGCAGGCGCGCCCGCCGCCCAATCGTGATCGCCTCGCCAATCGCCTCCACCAACTGCTCGGCCTCTGAGCGCACGTGCGTGATATAGATACCGTGGTGCGCGGCCACGACCTCGCACACCGCGACTAGTTCGTCGGTGTCGGCGAACGAGTCGGGCGGATAGATCAGCGCATAGGAGACGCCGAAGGCGCCGTCCTCCATGGCCTCGGCCATCACGCGGCGCATGACGGCCAGTTCGTCGGGCGTGGCCTGGCCCAGGCGCATACCGCAGGCATACTGGCGCAACGTCCCGCCGCCCAGGAACGAGCCGATATTGGGCGAGACGCCGTGCGCCGCAGTCGCCTCCAGCCAGTCGCCGAAGCGCCGCCAGCCGCGCGCCCGCTCCGCCCAGTCCGCGATGTCTTCCATGAAGATGGCATTGGCGAACGGGTCCGCGATCTGCCCGCCGAAGGGGGCCGGTGTCCATGCCTCGCCCATGATCTCGGTGGTGACGCCCTGGGTAATCTTGGACAGCGACCGGCCATCGACCATCAGGGGCAGGATGGAGTGGCTCTGGATGTCGATGAAACCGGGGCAGACGACCATACCATAGGCGTCCACCACCGCACCCGCCTGGTCCGGCGAGATCAGGCCGGGCGGCGTGACGGCGGCGATGCGGTCGCCCTGGATCGCCACGTCGCCGTACCACCAGGGGTTGCCGGTACCGTCCACGACGCGGGCGCCGGTGATCAGAATGTCGATACTCATACCAGGCTCCTTCCGCTAACAACAGATGAGGATCGCTGCCGCGGGCCGGTCCGTAGAGATAAGCCCTCGGCGTCTTCCTGGACCGGCGCCGGATTCCGAATCTTTCTTAATGGCTACCTTCGTTGGCGCATAATTGGCCCTTTTGATAACTGCATTATAGTGGTATGATAGTGGTGGAGCAATAGCCGCTCCCGGAATACAAATGCAAAGGATGGATAGCAATGCAAGCCAGAATGAACTACTCGAAAGTGGCGCCGGGCGCCGTGAAAGCGATCCAGGGACTCGAAGCCTACAACCGCACCTCCAGCATCGAGCCGGAATTGCGCGAGTTGGTGAAATTGCGCGCCTCGCAGCTCAACGGCTGCGCGTATTGCGTGGACATGCACAGCCTGGATGCCCGTGCCCTGGGCGAAACCGAACAGCGGCTGTATGCCTTGCCGGTATGGCAAGACACGCCGTTTTTCAGCGAACGCGAACGGGCCGCCCTGCTCTGGGCGGAGAAGCTTACCCTGCTCGCCGTCGATCACGTGCCCGATGAGGTCTACGAGCAGGTCCGGCCCCATTTCACCGACGAAGAACTGGCGGATCTCACGATGGTGATTTCGGCCATCAACGTCTGGAATCGCTTCAGCGTCGCCTTCCGCGCGGTCCCCGGCCACTACCGCCCCGCCCCGCAGCCGGAAAGCGCGCCTGTCCATGAAGCAAGCGCGGTGCAGTAGATCCTGAACGGTAGCCCCATCCGGCGGCAGCAGCGTTGCCTGCTGCCGCCGCTGTGTTCACGCCATGAGCGTATTGCCGGCGCGGGGCAGCAACCGGTTTTGACCCCAAATACCGGCAGCCAACCTATTGACAGGGCGCTGAGGTTGGTATATACTCTGCCCATGCACACGTGTGCATGACCCAATCCCGATCAGTTCAGCACACCCGGATCAGCATCACATCTTCCTCGTCCAGCGTCCCGCAGCGAGCCCGCACTATCTGCATGGTAGCCGAGTAGCCAATTCTCCCGGAGGGCCGCATTTTGCCGCAGCGTTCGGTGTCGATTGAGGATATTGCACGCGCCGCGGGGGTGTCGCACTCCACCGTGTCGCGGGCGCTGCGCAACAGCCCGCTGATCAGCCCCGATGTGCGGACGCGCATCCAGCACCTGGCCGGGGAGATGGGCTACACACCCAACGCGCTCGCCCAGAGCCTGCAAACCCATCGCTCGCACACGCTCGGCCTCGTCGTGACCTCCATCGCCGATCCCTTTATCGCCGACGTGGTCCGCGGGGTCGAAGAGATCGCCCGGCCCGCCGGGTTCAGCGTCTTCCTCAGCGCCGCGTACAACGACCCGGCCCAGGAGGTCGAGGTGATCGAGACCTTCCACCGGCGGCGCGTGGACGGCATCCTCGTCGCCTCCGGGCGCATCAGCAGCAACTACGAAGCGCACCTGAGCCGGGTCAAAGTGCCGACGGTGCTGCTCAACAACGAGGCGCGCGGCGACGGCCGGCGGCTCCACTGGGTGCGCGTCGACGACGACCTGGGGGCGCAACTGGCCACCGATCACCTGCTGCAACTGGGCCACCGCGCCATCGGCTATCTCGGCGTGGCGAACCGCCCGCGCTCGAATGACCAGCGCCTAGCCGGCTACCGGGCTGCCCTGGCCGCCGCCCGCGTTGCCGCGCCCGATGCCTGGGTGGCGCTGCCCGACGCAGCGGGCGACGATGCCCAGGATGGGCCGGCAGCCGACCTGGCCGCCGGGCAGCGGCTCCTGCCGCAGTTGCTGGCCGCGGGGGTTACCGCCGTGTTCTGCTTCAACGACATGGTCGCGGTGGGGGCGCTGCTGGCCTGCCGGGCACGCGGGTTGGTGGTCCCGCGCGATCTGAGCATCGTCGGCTACGACGACATCGA
>CBJNAR010000058.1:0-9990 GCA_966434075.1 uncultured bacterium | reverse complement strand
GGCACCGCCGCGCAGGCGTTGGCCGTCAGCGTGAAGCTGTCGCAGCCGATGTTGGCCGAGCGCTCGTTGACGACGATGACGGCGGTTTGCCCGGCGGGCAGGTTAAACGAGTAGCTCTCGACGATGTCGCCGTTGCCCATATCGGCCACGTAGTTCTGGCTGATATTGGCCGGGTTGAAGCTGCCGAGGTAGGCTTCGGTCATGAGCGCGTTGTTACCGCAGGCATTGGTCAGCCGGACGGTGATACACTGCGCCGCGCCGGTGCTGTTGGTATAGTTGTAACTCTTGTAGTGGCGCGGCTCGCTATCGTTCACACCGGGGAACGTCTTGGGCGCCCCGCAGGTGCTCTGGATACCGTTAACGGCCAGGCGCCCTGTCTGCGTGGGATCGGTGTTGGTGATCGACCCGGTCACGTTGAGCACGTAGTTGCCGCCGCACGGCGTGCCGGTGGGCAGCGGCGTGGACGTGGCGGTGGCCGTGGGGCCGGACGGCGTCGAGGTGGGCGTGACCACCACGGCGGCGCAGCCGGCGAACTTGAACGCGCCGATGTGCGTGCGCCAGTTGCGGTCGCCGGTCGCCGAGAAGTACTCGGTGGTGTACCAGAAGGTACAATCATCGGCGGGGTCGACGGTCAGGTCGCTGTAGTCGCCCCAGCGGCCGGCGCTGTTCGTCTCGGAGCCGTTACCCTCGATGATCGAGGCTTCGCCCTGCGGCAGCGTGTTGGGCGGATCGCTGACCAGGCGCCCGGTGTAGCGGATGCTCGGGTAGAGGGTGCTGCTGGAGGCGCTGTAGCCCAGGGCCAGGTTGCCCTGGTGGTCCATCGCCGCGCTGCCCATCCAGCGGCTGGTGGCGTCGGGGTTGTAGGTGCCCTGCTGGTAGAGGGTCGCCGAGAAGGGCGACGAGTTGGCGCTGCGGATCTCATACCAGCGCGGCGCGGCGGCAGCCCCGCCACTGCCCGTCACGGTGTGGTTCAGCACGAGCGTCTGATGGTCGCCGAAGTTGCGGTAGGCGCCGCGGAACATCAACCGCCCGGCCAGGGTGCCTAGTTGCACGCTGGTGCCCGGTTGGGGGATGCCCGAGGGGTTGGCGAAGGCGGCGACGGGGACGCTGCCGCCCGAGGTAAAGGTCGAGCTGCCGGGGTTGGCCCAGTCCACGTGGAAGTTAAAGAACTGCAGGGCCTGGGCGGCGGTGCTGATGGTCGTGAAGATGTTGGGTTCGCCCGCGGGCGGGAGCGTGTGCCCGTCGACATCCGCGGGCATGAAACTCGCGGCGCTGGGGATGGGCGGCGACGCCAGGAAGGTCGTCGTTTGCCCGTTCAGCATCTGGTCGCGATTGAACGCCGTGACCGAGGCGCCGCCGAAGCTCGCGCCGTTGAGGAAGACGTTAAAGGCGCAATAGTAGGCGTCGGGCCAGACGCCGCAGTGCGGGTAGTCGTAGAGGTCGGTCTGGCTCAGCGAGAAGAAGTAGCGATGGTACGATCCGAGGGGGTCGCCCGAGGCCGAGATGGCGATGCACTCGCCGAAGGGCGCCGCCGTGGTGAACTGGCTGACGAACCAGCGATCGGCCTGCGTATCGTAGAGCAAGATCGGGTCGCCGTCGTTGCGGCTGGCGCACGGGCCGCCAAAGCCCTGCCATAAGGTGCTGATGTCGGCGGGACCGTAGAGCGAGGTCCCGGCCTTGTTGAAGATCTGGATGCCCGTGTTGACGATCTGATAATAGTGGTTCGGGCCGACATCGCCGTTGGTGTCGGGCGGGATCGGTCCCCACTGGTTATACATGCCGTCGAAATGGACCGTCGGGTTGGGGATCCCGCCGAGTTTGCCGAAGAAGTTCTGGAGGACGGAATCTTTGCCGGGGACGCCGCCCAGCCGCTCGATGGCCTGGAAGGCGTCTTTGTCGCCGTTTTCGGCCCGCGGGATCGGGGCGATCAGCGGCATGCTGCGCAGGGGCGGGGTCGTGTCGTGCTGCGCATCCTGGGCCATGGTGAATCCGTTCGCGGTCCCCAGCACGGTCCCGGTTTTGGTGCCGGCGGGGGCAGCGAGCTGGCGGGCCGCGGCAGAGGGGAGCGCCTTCACCGCGCCGACGGCCAGGAAGATCAGCAGCAGGCTGATCCCCAGCGCCGTCCATTGCCGGACCCGTCTTGATGAGAGATCCTTGAGCATTAGTTGCATCCTTCCTGATATGGACCTGGTGTGCTCGTTAGCTCTCTGGTGCGGGCAAGCCGATCCCGGACGGGGATCAGCCAGGCGGGGAGTAGCGCATCAGCCCTCCGGCAATGCTCCTTTCAGCGTGGACTGCAGGAGACAGGTCGTGTTCCAGGGTTGCTGGAATCGATTCCGGCAGCCCATGCGGCAAGGTAGCTGCTCACAGGCTCCGCCGGTACCCCGGCATTATAGAGAATATTCTTCGGATTTGCAACTCGGATAACAACTAGGTCCAGAGTTAATTGCCAATGAACATTGGATCTTTTCTTCCGCATTTTGTACGAACGAGTCGATAAAGAAGGAGAGGCGGGCACCCGCCGCGATCCCCAATCTTTATCAATAGGCCTGGAGGATGCGCCCATGTTCGGTCTGAGCGGCAGGGACTGGTGGTTGGCGGCTGCGGAAACGGTCCCGGCGGTGAGGCCGGGGGCACGCAATGCACTTTGGGCCGCGGCTCCGCGCGCGATCGACGGGCTGGCGGCGCTGTTCCGGCTGCCGGGGCTGGGCCGGGGCGCCGTGGCGCTGGTTGCCCGCCTGGGGTGCCACGATCCGGCGAGTGCCGCGGCGGCGGGCGCCGTGCTGCGCCCGCTGGTCGCTGTGGAGGACGCGTCGTTGCGGCGGGCGGGCGTGGCGGCACTGGCCCAGGTGGCCGATGTCTATCCCGGCGCGGTGGCCGGCCCCTGGCGCTGGCGGGTCGAGGTGGCCCTGGCGGCGCAGGCCGACCCGCGGCTCACGCCCGACGCCGCCCGGCTGCTGGCGCGGACGGCGCGGCGCCGCCGCCCGGTCCCCGCCCGTGAGGCGCACCTGTGGGCGGAACTCGCGCGCCGTGGCGGGCCCGACCGCGTCGCCTGAGCGCGGCCCCGTGCCCCGCGGCAGCAGCAAGGCCCAGCCGTCAGCGGCTGGGCCTTACTTTTATGGAGAAACGGTCCCGGCGTTGGCCGGGGGCGGAACTCCGATCTTACGGTGTGTTGGGTGAGCCGTTCGGGTCGCTGGGGAACCCAGGGAACGGGAAGGGCTGCTGCCCGCCGTCGGCGGGGGCCTCGGCCAGCGTGACTTTCACGTCGCGCGTCTGCCCATCCCGCCAGACCGACAGGGTTACGCTGTCGCCGCTCTTCTTGTTCTGCAACGCGCTCACGATATCCGCGGTGCTGCTCACGGCCTGGCCGTCCACGGCGGTGATGATATCGCCGGCCTTGCTGTCCGACGGCGCCGCCTGCAACCCGGCCTTGGCGGCGGGGCTACCGTCGACCACCGAGGTCACGACTACACCCTTGGTGATCGGCACGTTCAGTTGCTTGGCGAGCGTGTCGTCGAGCGCTGCGCCGCGGATGCCGAGGTACGCCTGGACGCGACCCTGCGGGCGGCCCGGCTGGCCGTTCGGCGCCTGCGGCACGGGGCTGTTCTGCGATTGCTGCTGCTCTGGCCACGCCTGCAACGTCACCTTCACCTCGACGGTCTGGCCGTTGCGGTTGATGGTCAGGGTGACGGTGTCACCGACCTTCTTGTTGTCCAGGTACGCCGTGATGTCCTGCACCTGGCTGACGGCGTTGCCGTCCACGGCGGTGATGATGTCACCCAGCTTGCTGTTGTCGGTGGTCGGGTCGACGCCCTGCACGCCGGCTTTATCGGCCGGGGCGCCGGGCACCACGCTGGTGACCAGCACGCCCTTGTTGACCGGCGCCTTCAACTGCGTCGCCGTGTCGGCGTCGAGCGCCAGGCCCGAGATCCCGAGCCAGACGCGCTGCACCGTGGCGCCCTGCGTCAGTTGCGGCAGCAGGCTCTTGGCCCGGTTGATCGGGATGGCGAAGCCCACGCCGACGGAACCGCGTACCGGGCTTTCAATCGCCGTGGTGATGCCGATCACCTGGCCCTGCAGGTTGAACAGCGGGCCACCGGAGTTGCCGGGGTTGATCGGGGCGTCGGTCTGGATCATGTTGCGCACGGGCTTGCCGGTATCGGCCCAGGGCCGGTTCACCGCGCTGATGATGCCCGCGGTGACGGTGTGGTCGAGGCCGAACGGGTTGCCAATGGCGACCACTTCATCGCCCACCTGCGCGTTGTCCGAGTCGCCGAGGACGGCGGGCTGGACCTTATCGGCGGGCAGGTCGGCTTCCAACACGGCCAGGTCATCCTGCGGCGCGCTGCCGACGAGCTTGGCGGTGATGCTGGTGTTATCGATCAGGTTGACGCGAATGGTATCGGCGCCCTGCACGACATGGTAGTTGGTCAGGACGTGGTTCTTGTCGATCACGATGCCCGAGCCTTCGCCGCCTTCGCCGAAGCGCCCGCCTGTGCTGACCTGGATGTTGACGACCGAGTTCGCCACGCGGGTGTAGAGGTCGTGGATGGTGCTGGGGTTCTGGTCGGCCACGCCGGTCGGGTTGACCGCCGCGGGCGCGGGTGCCTCTTTAGCAGCCGGCGGCGGGGCCGTGACGGCGCTAGGGCTCGTCCCGTTCTGGGTCAGCAGCCAGGCGCCGCCCGCGCCGCCGACGCCCCCGGCCACCAGGGCCACGGTGAGCAGGCCGGCAAGCAGCAAGCCGCCCACGCCGCCGTTCGACCGCTTGGTGCGGGTGGAGGCGGGCGCGGGCGCGGCCTGCGCGGGAGTATACGGATAGATGGCGGGCGGCGCAGGCGGTGCGCTAAACACCGGCGCATCGGGCAGCGGCGCCGTATTGCGGCGCGGCGCGGGTTGGGCCGGCCCGCTGAACGGCACCCCGTAGGGGTTGGTCACGGGTGGTACGTCCGTGGGTCCCTCATAGCGGGCGCGCTCACGGTTAAAGTCTTGCATGATTTGGGTCTCCCTCCACAGCCTTGTGGGGCCGGCTGCATGGTGCTGGGTACTACCGGCTACAACGTATGTGCTACGACGAGTTAACGCTCCCCGGTGGGGAGCCGGATTGCGGGCGCAATAGTTCCGAACCGGCGGGCGCCCCTTGCGCGGCCCGCCTTGGTTCGTACGGGTCTATTATCCATCCCCACCTTAAGAGGTCATGCAGAGCCAGATTAGAATCCGGTAAGAAAACACCTCATTCAGTGCGCGACGGGTTGGACCTCTTGCCGCTCTTCGGCTGCCTCCGGCGCCACGACGACCGGCAGCACGATAGTAAACGTCGAACCGGCGCCGGGCGCACTTTGCGCGCGAATCTGGCCGCCGTGCTCGGCGACGATCCAGCCGGCGATGGACAGGCCCAGGCCGGTGCCGCCCGCCGCCCGCGCCCGGTCGGCGCGGTAGAAGCGCTCGAAGACGTGGGGCAGATCGGCGGGATCGATCCCGCAGCCGGTGTCGGCCACGGCGATCTCCACGTGGTCGTCGCGCAGGGCGGTGGTCAGTTCGACGCGCCCGCCTTCAGGCGTGTACTTGATGGCGTTATCGAGCAGGATCAATAAGAGTTGCTTGAGATAATCGGCGTCGCCCTGCACGGTGGCCTGGGCCACCGGCTCGGTCAGGCTCAGCATGCAGCCGCCCGGCAGGTAGCGCGCCTCGGCGTAGCACTCGCGGACCAGGGGCGCGATGGCAACCGGGTCTTTGCGCAGGCGCTGCCCGGCGTCGGCGCGCGCCAGTTCCAGCAGGTCACCCACCAGGCGGCTCATGCGCTGCGCCTGGGAGACGATCTCGGCGATGCTCTGTTCGCGGTCCTCCGGCGCGATGTTGGGGATGCGCTGCAAGAACTCGGCGTTGCCCCGAATCGCCGTCAGCGGGGTGCGTAGTTCATGCGAGGCGTCGCCCACGAAGCGCCGCTGGGCCGTCAGCGCCACCTGCGCCTGGTGCGCGGCCTCCTGCGCTCCGGCATAGGCCGCCTGCAACTGGTCGAGCATGCCGTTGAACGTGGCGGCCAGGCGGCCCACTTCGTCGGGCGGGCCGTTATAGGGCACGCGCTGGGAGAAGTCGCGCTCGGCGCCGATATGCTCCGCCGTGCGGCTCACGCGCTCCAGCGGGCGCAGGGCGCGCCCCGACGTGAGCCAGCCCAGCCCCAGCGCGGCGATGATCGCCAGCAGGCTGCCCACCGCCAGCACCAGGCGCAGGCCATTGGCCGTATCATCCACGGTCTTTAGATTACGTGCCACCTGGACGACTGCGACTGTGCTGTTGTCCACTACTAGCGGAAAATCGTAGAGCCGGAGGCGTTGGCCGGACACCACGACCGTTTGATACTCGGGGCGGCTGGGCTCAGCGGTATTCATCTCATCTGCGCTCAGGGGCAGTTGAACCTGAAGAGCGATCAGGTTCTCGGACTGGCTGCGGATGACACCGGCGCCGGTGGCAATTTGCACAAACATGTCGGTGTTGCCCAGGTTGTCCGCGGGAGGCACGCGCAGCACCGGCCGGCGGGGATCAAGAAAACTCTGGCTCGCAATCTGATGTGCCCGGTCGCTCAGCGATATATCCACTTCCGTGAGCAGGTTCGTGATCAACGTGCTGTAGACCAGGAACGAGAACAGAACGAGGACCAGCCCCAGCAGCAGGCTGTACCAGATCGCCAGCCGGGCGCGGATCGGCACCAGGATGCGCCGGGCCGGCTGTAAGTTGCTCATGTGGCTTGCTCCCGCAGCACGTAGCCCACGCCGCGCACCGTGTGGATCAGGCGCGGCTCGCCGCCGGCCTCCAGCTTCTGGCGCAGGTAGCCGATGTAGACCTCGACCACGTGGGTCTCGGTGGTGGCGTCCATGCTCCACACCGCCTCCAGCAGCAGGTCGCGGCTGAGCACCTGGCGCGGGTGGCGCAGGAAGGTGACCAGCAGGTCGAACTCGGTGCTGGTCAGGTCGATGGGGCGGGTGCCGCGATAGATCTCGCGGCTGTCGAGGTCCACGGTCAGGTCGGCGAAGCGCAGGCGGTTGTGCTGGGCCGGCTCGGTGCGCCGCAGCAAGGCGCGCACGCGGGCCAGCAACTCGTCAAGCGCGAACGGCTTGACCAGGTAATCGTCGGCGCCGCTGTCCAGCCCGTGCACCCGGTCGGGCACTTCGTCGCGGGCGGTGAGCATCAGGATCGGCTGCGGGCCGCCCGCGCGCAGGCGGGTGGCGACCTCGTAACCGTCGAGGCCCGGCATCATCACGTCGAGGATGACCAGATCGGGCGGTTCTTGCAGGGCGCGCGCCAGCCCGGAAGCGCCGGTCGCCGCGGTGTCCACGGTGTAGCCCTCGTAGGACAGGGCGCGCTTCAAGAAGCTCGTGATATTGGCGTCATCGTCGATGACGAGAATGCGTGACTTCATGGAGTCTATCATAACAGATTTTCTCATCGCCGCGCTAAGTTGCGGACGTGCCCGCGCACGCCACGCATGATGCGGCACCATAATTATCTACTATATGCATAAGAAAAGGCGCAGAGAATTATTAGGAATCGTTAAGAAGGATTCCGCCGGTTCCCCCCGCGCACAATATGTGCGGAGTGCACAAGATCGAATCGCCTGCTGTGCCAGTGCGCATCCTTTTGCCGATGGTTAGCCGCCTTCATCGTTTCGAGGTGTATCTGTTTTGTGCAATATAGACAAAACATGCCGGTGACTTTTTGTTCCCCTGGACATAGGCCGTGGGCGGGCATTTGCGCTAGGCTATGGGGGTGAGCAATGCGGCTCACCGGCGGCATGGGTGCCCCGTCCTGGCTTATGTTGGAGGAATGCACTATGTCGACCGCCATTAACGGCGCGGATACCGCCTGGATCCTCATCGCCACCGCTCTGGTGATGCTGATGACCCCGGCGCTCGGTTTTTTCTATGGCGGACTGGTCCGGCGCAAGAACGTCCTGTCCACCATTATGCACAGCTTCTTCATGCTGGCGCTGATCAGCGTGCAGTGGGTGCTGTGGGGCTATAGCCTGGCTTTCGGGCCCGATAAGGGCGGCCTGATCGGCGGGCTGGATTGGCTGGGGCTGCAAGGCGTGGGCCTGGACCCCAACCCCGACTACGCGGCCACGATCCCGCACCAGGCTTTCATGATCTACCAGGCCATGTTCGCCGCGATCACCCCGGCGCTGATCACCGGGGCCTTCGCCGAGCGCAAGCGCTTCAAGGCCTTCGTGATCTTCAGCCTGCTGTGGGCCACGCTGGTCTACGACCCGGTGGCGCACTGGGTCTGGGGCACGGGCGGCTGGCTGCGCGGCCTGGGCGTACTCGACTTCGCGGGCGGTACCGTGGTCCATATCACGTCGGGCGTGTCGGCGCTGGTCGCCGCGCTGATGCTGGGGCGGCGGCTGGGCTTCGGCCAGGAGTCGATGGACCCGCATGATGCCACGATGACCATGCTGGGCGCGGCCATGCTCTGGTTCGGCTGGTTCGGCTTCAACGCCGGCAGCGCGCTCACGTCGGGGCCGCTGGCGGTGAACGCCTTCGTGGTCACGAACACGGCGGCGGCGATGGCCGCGCTGACCTGGACCACGGTGAGCTGGATGCATCAGCAGCGGCCCAGCGCCATCGGCGCGGCGGCGGGCGCGGTCGCGGGCCTGGTGGCGATTACCCCGGCGGCGGGCTTCGTCGATGCTCGCGCCGCCATCATTATCGGCACCGGCGCGGGCATCGTCTGCTACTGGGCGGTGCAGTTGAAGCACCGGCTCAAGGTGGACGACGCGCTCGATGTCTGGGCCGTGCACGGCGTGGGTGGATGGTGGGGCGCGATCGCCACCGGCCTGTTCGCCACGACCGCAGTGAACGCGGCGGGCGCCAACGGCCTCTTCTTCGGCAACCCCGGCCAGGTGGGCGTGCAGATCCTCGCCGTGCTGGTGAGCAGCCTGTACGCCGGTGGCGCCACTTGGGTGATCTTGAAACTCGTGGACCGCTTCGTGGGACTGCGGGTCCCGGAGGCGGAAGAGATCCGCGGCCTGGACGCCTCGCAGCACGGCGAGCCGGCCTATCAACTCTAGCATGCGATCCAATTGCGGTCCTATCACGTATACATGGAGGTTCCTACGATGTTGCTCACGATTGCGTTGATCTGTTTCCTGGCGCAAGTGCTGGTCTGGATGATGTTGCCCGCGTCGCCGCGCCCGGCCACCATGCCCGCCTTGCGCGAGTCGGCCCCGCGCGAAGCCCTCGCCGTCGAATAGGCGGATTTATCCGCGGGTCCTGGTGACCCGAATCCCATAGCTTCCGTGCCAGGCAGGGTCTCTCCCCGGTTGAGTTCCCCGCCTGGCTCCTTTTTGTCCTGCTTGATAGTCCTTCCAGTCTCCCTGATCATGTCCCTCTTGTCATTCTGAGCGCAGCGAAGAATCTCCGTCTCGTTGGGACTTGCGACGAGACTCTTCGCTGCGCTCAGAATGACAAGGGATGTTTGAAAGGCTGCTCCCGCTTGACAGCAGAGCCTGCCGGGGTAGAATAGAGGCCACGCGCCGGATGCGGCGCGCCTGGCTCTAATGGCGAAGGAGTGAAGCGGTGGCGGTGATCGGACGGGCGCGCGGGGCGCGGGATGCGGTGCGACCCCAGGCGCGGGCGGCGACGCCGCTGGCCTGGCTGCGGCTGGTGGGCGGGGCGCTGGCGGCGGGGCTGGGGACGCTCGCGGTGGTGCCTGCGCCGACGAGCCTGCTCTGGAAGGTCGGGCTGGGGGTGAACGAGTGGGGCTACTGGGTGGCGCTGCTGGCGCTCACGCCGCTGCTGCCGGGCTGGCGGCGCTCCTGGCCGGGGCGCATCGGCGCGGGGCTGGGCGTGGTGGGCGCCGCGCTGGCGCTCAGTTCGCTGGTGCGCGCGGCGGCCTTCGCCGGAGATGTGCCCGCGCAGATCACCGGCGCTTTCGGCGTGGTGCGCCCGCTGGGCGTGGCCGGGGCGCCGGGCCGCTCCGGCCCGCTGGTGGCGCTGGACC
>CBJNAR010000057.1:0-9992 GCA_966434075.1 uncultured bacterium | reverse complement strand
GTGACGATGTCGCCGACAATCGACTCGGCCAGGCGGGCCAGGGCCGCGGCGGGCCAGACCCAGGCCGGCCCGTAGACCGACGGCTGGTTCTTCCAGTAGACCCATTGCAGCCAGCCCTGGGGATCCTGCCAGGCGAAAAAGATCGGCGTGTGCGTGTAGGGGCTGACGTCGTAGCCCCCGGCCATCTTGCCGTACCAGATATAGCTGAACACGTCCTGCGAGGTGAATCCCGGCGAGAAGACCAGGATCAGGCTCATCAGCAGCAGCCCGACCAGAACGATGCGGAAGCCCTCGCGCACGATCCAGGGATCGGCGGTGCGCAGCCGGCCCGTGACGCGCACGGCCCAGCCCCAGGCACCCAGCAGCACGGCGGCCAGCGCCAGCCAGATGCCGACATTGACCAGCCCGGCGGATGTCTCGCGGTGGGCGTGGACCCAGGCCCAGGGGAACAGCGCCTCCATCGGGTAGAACAAGGTGGGCCAGTGGTCGGGGATGAGCGTGGGCGAATGCCAGAGGGTGTGCGAAAACAGCAGGACATAGACGGCCGCCCAGGCCAGGATGCTCACCAGGCCGGCGACCAGCAACGAGCGTAATGGATAGCGGGTGCGCCCCGCCCGCGTCCGCGCATTCGCGGGCGCAGGCGCCGCCGAGTCCAGGCGTGGGGGGCGCTCTAACAGATGGTGCGTCAACGGTGTGCTGTTGTTCCTAGATGCGATGGACGGTGCGGCGTCCGTCCGGCGCAGCCGGATCGGGGGCCACGCCACAGGCCGGAGCCGGCGAGGCGTGCCCCCTGATCAGGCTGCCGGGAAAGTTGTTCCGGGGGGCGCGGATTACGGCGCGCTGATCTGGCTCATCTGGTCCCCGCCCGCATACTGGGCCTGGGCCGCCTTTTCAAGCAGTTGTGGACTGCTCTGCTCGATCAACTGCGCGGTCTGCTCTTCCTGGCGCAGGTTCTCCTGCAACAGGCGCAGGATCTCCGGCTGGTTCATCAGTTGCGCACCCTGGATGAGGCCGCGGTAGGTGGCGATTTCATAGTGTTCGACCTTGTCGGCGGCGCCGGCAATGCAGGAGTCGCGGATCGCCGGGACCTGGCTGGTTTCTTTCATGACCTTCTGGCCCTCGGTGAGGATGCCCTTGGCGCCCGCGCAGGTCTCGCGGCGGGCCTCCTGGCCCAGCAGATTAAAGACCTGTTCCAGATTGCGGATCTGCTGCTGCGTCTGGCCGATATGGGTGGTGATCATATTTTGCAGCTTCGGATCGCTCGCGTTCTGCAACATCAATTGCATGCCTTCGAGGAATTGATGCTCGGCATCGTAAATATCACGAAGCTCATGCGCAAACTTTTCATTCAGGTTGGTAATTGCCATATGCGTTTGCCTCCTTACTTTCCTGTCCCCGGCGTGAGCACGTTGGCTACGGCAAGTCGGGGCGGCATGGACAGCATAGGTTCTTCGAGCAAATCCTGTGCCAGATCCCGGACTGGCACGGTGCGGCCCAATAGTGCTACAATACAGACAAGGATAGCGCGAGAAGCACGCGCCGGTTGCGGCCCCGGCCGGCATTACCGGGCCGGGCGTAGCTCGACAGGCTTTTGCATGTGCCTGTGAGTCCGCACCGTTGGTCACTGACAATGGGGTCACTATGACCTGAGGGAGACGATTCATGGACAGTTTTGGTGCACGTTCCGTATTGGCGGTCGGCAGCCGCCGGTATGAGATTTTTCGCCTCGACGCCCTGAGCAAGCTAGGCGTCGATGTAACCCGGCTGCCGTTTTCGCTGCGTATTTTGCTCGAAAATCTGCTGCGGACCGAGGATGGACAATCGGTGACGGCGGACGATATTCGCATCCTGGCCAACTGGGCGCCGCGGGCCGTGCCCGAGGAGGAGATCGCCTTCACCCCCGCGCGGGTGCTGCTGCAAGACTTTACCGGCGTGCCCGCCGTCGTCGATCTCGCCGCAATGCGCGACGCCATGGCGGCGCTCGGCGGCGACCCCACACGCATCAATCCGCTGCAGCCGGTCGAACTGGTGATCGACCACTCCGTGCAGGTGGACGCCTACGGCTCGGCGGCGGCGTTGCTGATCAACGCCGAGTTGGAGTTTGAGCGCAACAAGGAGCGCTACGCCTTCCTGCGCTGGGGCCAGATCGCCTTCGAGAACTTCAAGGTGGTGCCGCCGGACACGGGCATCGTGCACCAGGTGAACCTGGAGTACCTGGCGCGGGTGATCTTCACGACCAGCGCCGGCGCGCAGGACGGCACGGACAGTCTGCCGCGGGCGTACCCCGATACCCTGGTGGGCACGGACTCGCACACGACGATGATCAACGGGCTGGGCGTGCTCGGCTGGGGTGTCGGCGGCATCGAAGCCGAGGCGGCCATGCTCGGCCAGCCCGTGTCGATGCTCATCCCCCAGGTCGTCGGCTTCCGGCTCGAGGGTGCGTTGCGCGAGGGTGTCACCGCCACCGACCTGGTGTTGCGCGTCACCGAGATGCTGCGCAACAAGGGCGTGGTCGGCAAGTTCGTCGAGTTCTACGGCCCCGGCCTGCCCGCGCTGCCCATCGCCGACCGGGCCACGATTGCCAATATGGCGCCCGAATATGGCGCCACGTGCGGCATCTTCCCCATCGACGCCGAGACGCTGCGCTACCTGCGCCTGACGGGGCGGTCGGAGGACCACGTGGCGCTGGTCGAAGCCTACAGCAAGGAGCAGGGCCTGTTCCACACCGCCGACTCGCCTGAGCCGATGTACTCGGACACGCTGGAGTTGGACCTGAGCACGGTCGAGCCGAGCATCGCCGGGCCGAAGCGCCCGCAGGACCGCGTGCTGCTGACCGACGCCAAACAGGCGTTCCAGGAGGCGCTGCAGGTCATCCTGAACCCCGGCGGGCCCAGCGTGCCGCCGAAGCAGATCCAGCGTTGGGAGGGCGAGGGCGGCAGCCCCACCGCGCCGGGCAGCGAACAGGCGATCGCCATGCCGACGGCGGTGAAGGTCCAGTTGGAGAGTGGCGAGCATCTGATCGACCACGGCTCGGTGGTGATCGCGGCGATCACCAGTTGCACCAACACCTCCAACCCCTCGGTGATGCTGGGCGCGGGGCTGCTCGCCAAGAAGGCCGTCGAGCGCGGGCTGGAAAGCAAGCCCTGGGTCAAGACCTCGCTGGCGCCCGGCTCCAAGGTCGTCACCGCTTACCTGGACTCGGCGGGGCTGACGCCGTACCTGGAGGCGCTGCGCTTCCACACGGTCGGCTACGGCTGCACCACCTGCATCGGCAACTCGGGCGCGCTGCCCGCCGAGATCTCTCAGGCGGTGGACGAGGGCAAGCTGGTCGTGGTCTCGGTGCTGTCGGGCAACCGCAACTTCGAGGGCCGCATCAACTCCGAGGTCCGCGCCAACTATCTGATGTCGCCGCCGCTCGTCGTCGCCTACGCGCTGGCCGGGCGCATGGACATCGACCTCGACGAGGAACCGCTCGGCACGGACAAGGACGGCCAGCCCGTCTACCTGCGCGACATCTGGCCGACGCACCATGAGGTGCAGGACGCCATCTTCCAGTCGATCCAGTCGGAGATGTTCCGCAAGAGCTACGCCGATGTGTTCAAGGGCGACGAGCAGTGGAACGGCCTCGACGTGCCCACGGGCGACCGGTTCGCCTGGGACCCGGACTCGACCTATGTACGCCAACCGCCGTACTTCGAGGGCATGACCCGCGAGGCGCCGGCAACCGTGCCCGACATCGCGGGCGCCAGGGTGCTGGCGGTGCTGGGCGACAGCGTGACCACCGACCACATCTCGCCCGCGGGCAGCATCCGCAAGACCTCGCCCGCGGGCGAGTACCTACTGGATCACGATGTGGAGTACCGGAACTTCAACAGCTACGGCTCGCGGCGCGGCAACCACGAAGTGATGGTGCGCGGCACCTTCGCCAACGTGCGCCTGCGCAACCGGCTCGCGCCGGGCACCGAGGGCGGCTTCAGCACCTACCTGCCCACCGGCGAGGTCATGTCGATCTACGAGGCGTCCACCAGGTACCAGGCGGACGGCGTGCCGTTGATCATCCTGGCCGGGCGCGAGTACGGGGCGGGCTCCAGCCGCGACTGGGCGGCCAAGGGGCCGCAACTGCTCGGGGTGCGCGCCGTCATCGCGCAGAGCTACGAGCGCATCCACCGCTCGAACCTGATCGGCATGGGCGTCGTGCCCTTGCAGTTCATGCCCGAGGAATCGGTGGAAACGCTCGGCCTGACCGGGCACGAGACCTTCGACATCATCGGCCTGCCCGGCGCCGTGGCGAACGGGTTCGCGGACGGCAAGCAACTGAAGGTGCGCGCCACCACGCCGGACGGCGTGCCGACGGAGTTCACGGTGACGGTGCGCATCGACACGCCGCAAGAGGTGCTGTACTACCGCCACGGCGGCATCCTGCAATATGTGCTGCGCCAGCTCCTGAGCGGCCACGACGAGCCGGAAGTCGTCTCGAAGGGCCTGGCGACGGTGGCCGACCCGGCAACGGGCAGCGTGCCTACCTGAGCCGGCTGGTAAGCGAATATAAGCAACGGGCCGGGGAGCACGCTCCCCGGCCCGTCGTTTGTGCCTGACGCGCGGGCCTCAATGCTCGATGATGCAAAGGTGTTCCAGGCGCGCGGTCGAAAACTCCACCCCGCCCGCGCCGCTCATGGCCGCAGCGGCGAGCGCGGGGGCCGCGCAGCCGCCGCTGTTGGTCAGCGCCAGGTAGACGATCTTGCTGATCTGGCCGCGGGTGGCGCCCGCGCCGGGGCGGAAGCTGCCGTCGGCGTAGCCGCTGATGATGCCGTGGCAAGCCGCCGTGGCGATGGCGCTGTAGAAGGGGCTGCCCGCCGGCACGTCGGTGAAGACCGGCTGAGCGGGGGTTTGCAGCGGCCACCCCGCGGCGTTGACCACGATCTTGGCGAGTTGGCCGCGGGTGACGCCCGCGCCGGGACGGAAGGTGCCGTCGCTGTAGCCGGAGACAATGCCGGCGTGGGCGGCGGCCTCGATGAAGGCGTAGAAGGGGTGGGCGGCGGGTACGTCGCTGAAGGTGGGCTGGGCGGGCGTATAGGCCGGGATATGATAGGCGTTGGCGATAATCTTGACCATCTGGCCGCGGGTGGTGCCGGCGCCGGGGCGGAAGGTATTGTCGCTGTAGCCGCTCAGGATACCGGCGCAGTAGAGATAGCGCACCGGCTCATAGTAGTAGTCGGTGGGGAACACGTCGCTGAAGGTGATGCGGCAGCCGCCCGGCGTCGGCGTGGGGCCAGGCGGGGTGGCGGGAGGCGGCACGAAGCCGGGCAAGCTCCAGGCATTGAGATAGCCGCCCGATAGCCAGTAGATGAAGCCGTTGGCGACGGCCACGCCCGACAGGGCGCCGCCGGGGTGCGTGGGATTCAGCGTGCGCAACAAATTGCCGGTATGCTCGTCGCGGATGTCCAGGTCGCCGCCGTTGTTGAGGAAGATCAGGCCGCTGGCAATCGCCATGTTGCCGTGTGAGTCGCCCGACGAGGTGTCGGCCCGCCGGTCGGCACCGGTCGCCGGGTCGACGGCATAGAGCCGCGCGCCGCCGCCGGCGATGAACAGCGTGCCCCCGGCGCCGTACGTGGGATCGTAGGCCGGCATGAAGCCGACGGTCGTGCCCGTGTCGCGGCTCCAGACCGGCCCGGCGTTGATGTTGCTCAGCAGGTAGGCGTAGAAGGTGCCGTCCTTGTGGTTGGCCCCCACCAGGGTGCGGTTCTGGCTGTCGTGGAAGATGATCGGCGTGGTGCCGAAGTCGAGATCCTGGTTGGTCGAGCCTTCCTGGTGCGCCTCGCGCACGGCCAGGCTGCCGGGGTCGAACGAGACCATGGCGCGGGTGTAGGGGCCGTTGAAGCCCGCGTAGTCCTCGCCGGTGGCGGCGATCAGCGTGCTGCCGTCGGGACTCAGCGCTGGGGAGTTCCAGACGCCACCGCCCGCCCGCCCGCTGGGGACGATGGGCTGGTTCGCCAGCACGTTGCCGGTAGCGAGGTCGAGCGCCTGAACAGCACCCTGGACCGAGGGATTATCGCAGTAGGACGCCACCCCGATGTAGGCGCGGCCATTGGCGAGCAAGGGCGAGGCCCAGGCGAAGGCGCTGCCGCCCGCGTTGAGGGCATGGCTCCAGCGTTGCGCGCCCGTCGCGGCATCCAGCCCATAATAGGTGGCGGCGCCGCCGCCGGCCACGACGAGATCGCCCGCGACGGCGGGCGTCGCGCCGATGCCCACGTGCCAGCAATCGTTGGTATAGCCCAGGTCGGCGCTCCAGGCGAACCCCCCGGTCACGGCGTCGAGCGCGAAGAAGTTGTCGCCGGAGGTCACGCTGCTGCCCACATACACGCGCCCGCCCGCGACGCTGGGCGCGCTCGATGTCTGGTCGGCGCCGCTGCCGATATGGTACTCCCAGCGCGGCACCAGTTGGTCGACGTTGGCGGCGCCGATGGCCGTCTCCGCCGCGTTGTAATTCGTGCGCGCGGCGTCGTGGCCGTACATCGGCCAATCGCCCGCGGCAGATGGGGCGCCGGATGCGGCGGGCAGAGCAGGGGTCGCCTGAGCGATGCCGTTCATCAGCACCAGCGTGAGCACGAGCATGAGGGCGGAGACGCCGTGCGTGATCCGGCGTGGCATGGTGAGCCTCCTTGCCGCCTGCGGGATCGGCGCGATAGCCGCCTCGGCGTCGAGGCGCGCCATCCTGAGCAGGGCAAATGACTTGCGGGCCTCCGCCTTGCGATGTAGCCCGGCCTGTGGCGAAGGTCATGGGTCGGGTACACTACTTAGCCGGACGTAATGTACCCGGTTTGGATCTACAATGACGGCAATGGACAGGTATACGATGCTTGTCCCACGGTATTATAACACAGCCCCTGGGCAGCATAACCGAGAAGGAGTGCCCCGCTATGAAAAAGCTACTGACGGCCGCGCTGTTGGGTCTGCTGGTGTTTGCCGCCGGCGTTCAGATGGCCGCCGCCGCCCCCGCCGGCACCTTGCAGGGCCGGGTCATTCGCTGGGACGGCACCCCCGTCGCAGGCGCGACCGTCGCCGCGTTGCTTGGTCCGCTGGAAACCGATAAGGAACTGACCCACGCCACCACCGCCGCCGACGGCTCCTGGAGCCTGAGCGTGCCCGCGGGCACGCCGTACTGGGTGCATGTGCGCACCTTCGGCACCTGGTGGGGCTACAGCTACGAACCGCCTTTCACCCTGGCGGACGGCGAAACCGTCTCGCAGATCTATTTTGCCCTCGGCCCCCGCTCCGTGAAGGACGTGGTGCTGCCCGCGCCGGTCAGCAACGCCACGCCCGTCCCGCCCACAGTGACATTGCCCACCGCCACGCCCGCGCCCGCCGCCACGGCCACCCCGGTGAGCCAGGTGCTGCCGATCATCGGCGGCAACACGGGCGGGCAGACGCCGGGCAAGGGCACGCCCGCCGGGCCGCAGACCCTGCCGCGCACCGGGGCCGATACCGGCCTGAGCCTGCTGTGGCTGGCCCTGGCCGGCGCGACCCTGCTGACCGGGGCCGGGCTGGGCGTGCGCACGCTGGCCGTACGGAAGGTGACTGCGCGCCGCTAGCCTCGCACTCCGCTTATCGAACGCCGATCCCGCGCGGGGTCGGCGTTTGCTTTTGCCGATCCGCCGTCATTCGCTAGCGGGTGCGGGCGGGTTGGTGGGGATCTCGGCGCGAATATGCGTGCCCTGTTCGGGGGCGCTCTCCACCGCCAGCGTGCCGCCCAGGCGGCTTACCCGTTCCCGCATCGAGCGCAGGCCGAGATGGCCGGGGAAATGGCCGGTGGGGTCGAAACCGATGCCGTTGTCGCGAATGTCCAGGGCCACGCGGTCGGGGAACTGTTCCAGGCGCAAGTCCACATGCGTGGCGCGGGCGTGCTTCACGGTGTTGTGCAACGCCTCCTGGCTGATGCGGTAGAGCGCCTCCTTGATCTCCAGCGGCAGATCGGGCTCCGTGCCCAGCACCGCATCGACGGTGATGCCGTAGCGGGCGCGCAACGCCGCGATCTCCTTGTTCAGCGCGGCGAGCAGCCCCTCGGTTTGCAGCGACTCGGGGCGGAGTTCGAAGATCAGGGCGCGCATCTCGGCCATGCCGGCTTCGGCCAGCGACAGCACGTAGTCCAGCGGCTCGGCCGCCGCGCGCGGGTCCTGTTGCAGCAGGGTGCGGGCGGTGCGCGCCCCGAGGGCGATGCCGAACAGGGCCTGCGACACCGAGTCGTGCAGGTCGCGCGCCAGCCGCTGCCGTTCTTCGAGCGCCGCTTTACCGTGGGCCTCGATCAGCAGCCGCGCATTCTCCACCGCCACCGCCGCCTGCCCGGCGATGGCTTGCAGAAAGGCTAGCTGGGTTTCGTCGGGATAGTGGCCCGCCGCATAATAGGTCGCCAGGATGCCGACATCGCGGTGGCGGTAGGTGAGGGGCACGCTGACCAGCGTGTCCCAGGTCGCCTGCCGCACGATGTGGTGGATGGGTGCGAAGGCGGGCTGCGCGAGGATGAAGTCGCGGATATCGCGGACGATGACCGGATGCCGCTCGTGCGCCGCGCGCATACTCGGCAACTCGGCGCCCGCGCGCATGGCTGCTTCGATGCCGGCGCGGAAGTCGGGCGGCAGGCCGCTGGTGCCCGCGACCCGCGCCCGCGGGGGATCGCCTTCCAGCAGCAGCACCGCGCAGGCCAGCGCGCCGGTGGCGCTCACCACCTTGGCCGCCAGTCCATCCAGTACGTCGTCCAGCGAGCCGTCGATGGCGACGGTCGAGGCGATCTTGATCAGCGCCTCGCGTTCGCGGATCACGCGGCGGCTCTCCTCGGTCACGTCGCGCAGGATGGCCGCGCCGCAGGAGCGCCCGGCGATGACCACACGGGTGCTGGTATAGCTGATCTCCCGCTCCTCGCCGTCGGGGCGCAGGATCGTCGTGATGGCCGGGGCGTGGGGGCTTTCCAGGCTGGCGGCGATCTGTTCCCGGATGGCGGGGCGCTCGCGGGGCGGAAAATTGAGTAACAGTTCGCGCCCGATGAGAGCCGCGCGCGGGTAGCCCAGCATGCGCGCCGCCGCCGGGTTGACATACAGATAGCGGTAATCGTCGTCCACCACGACAATGCCGTCCCGTGCGGCTTCCAGCACCGGGGCGAACACGGCCAGGTCAGGGGGCGCGTCGTCCGAGTCGGTCATAGGCTTCAAGAGATGCGGACGCGCGGCGGTGCGTCCATTGGCATACATCGGACCCGATCAGCCGGGCGACGGGAATTCACCTGGCGGCCCGGCGCCTCATTCGCGGCGATCCTGAGCATGATTCGATCCTCGCTCTTGCGCCAGGCGCGCCCGCTCGGCGGCTCTGGGCTAAAGACGGTCTCCGATCCAACTTCCGGCGGATTGACCTCGGGCGGCGAACTCTGTATCATTGTATCAGTTCGCTAAGACAACCGGCGCGCCCGCATCGTGGGGCGATTCTATACCTTTCGCTGGTGACCATCTCCTATCGAAGGTCCGACATGCCGGGCTGCCCTGGGTAGGAGCCCATGTAACCCCGGCGTGACGTATAATGTATATAGAGGTGCGGGAAAAAGCGACCCACCTTATACCAGAAATCCCCTGGCGCTTCGACTCCGGATGTATGCATTGCCGGGATTGAGCGCCGATCTGTTTGCATTGGAGAAGGGAAGTTGTTGATGAACATGAATGGAGCGGGCGCGTCGTTCCAGGGCGCGGCCATTGCCGCCCAGGGCTTGCGGAAAGTCTACGGCGCGCACGAGGCGGTCAAGCACGTCGATCTGCTGATCAAATCGGGCGAAATCGTCGGGTTCCTGGGGCCGAACGGCGCGGGCAAAACGACGACGATCAAGATGATGTGCGGGCTGATCCTGCCGACGAAAGGCGAGATTCGGCTGAACGGGTACCACGTCCAGCGGCAGCGGTCACAGGCGATGCGGCAAATCGGGGAGATGATTCACGACGCGGACCTCGAGGACGACA
>CBJNAR010000056.1:0-10050 GCA_966434075.1 uncultured bacterium | reverse complement strand
TAATCGGAGAGCAAGGAAGGAAAACGGGCAGCGCCGCCCCACCCGACTCGACCTCTTCAGTGAGCGCATGGGTCGTGGAGCGCCAGGGCGATAGCCCCATCGAGGTCCATCGCCTGTCCGCTAGCCCAGGCCGCGGCCTCCTCCTCGGGGCTGAGCCGCTGTTTGGCCAAAGCCCACATGGGGGCCAGCCGGCTGTCCTCCGAGGAATATGGGGAGACGAGGGCTGTTTGTGAGAGTGCGGTGGCCGCGCCGGCCAACTGCAGGGCGCGCGCCGGATGGTCTGTCGCGGCCGCCAAGGTGGCCATGCCCCAGAGCGTCCGGATCCGGCGCGGCATCTCACCCATCGTCCCCAGCGCCTCCAGGGACTGCAGGTAGTAGGACTGCGCCGCCGTGAGGTCACCAGGCGCCTGGGCCAGGTCACCCAGCAAGCCCAGCACATGCCCGCACCCGTGCTGATCGCCGATGGCCTGATGTTGTTCCAGAGACTGCGCGGCTAAGCGCCGGGCTGCCGCAATGTCGCCGCCGAGCCATGTGGCCTCCGATAGCCCGGTCAGGGCCATACCGGCGGACCAATGATCACCCTGGTTCTGCGCAAGTGCCAAGCCTTCCCTGAATCGCGCCGTGGCGCCAATGAAATCGCCGTTCCTCAGCAAGCGGAACCCAAACCACAGTAGGGCCTGCACCTCCCCCACCTGGTCGCCCGTAGCGCGCATCAACTGGAGTGCTTCCTCCAGGCGGCGGGATCCGCCATTCCCTAGCAGCGCATCCGGCGGAGATAGCGAGACGTCGAGGGAACCTACGTTGAGCAGTGCGTACGCGAGTTCGTGCGGGTCGCCGAGCTCCTGGCAGATCGCCAGGCTTTCGTAGCTTTGCGCATACGCGGTACCGCGATCTCCAACAGATGTCTTTAAAGAGGCAGATGTCTGGAGCGCACGGGCGCGCCCGGCCCTGGGCCGGGATGCAGAGGGTGCGACGAGTAACGCCCGCAGCCACATCAGCCCTTCCGAGTAGCGCCCGCGCAAATGCCAGTAGGGATACAACTTCCCCGCCACGAGTAAACCCTGTTCGATCAACGGGTCTCCTGCAGACGCCCGTTCCACGCAGCAGGCAAAGGCCATGCGGAGATTATCGAGATCGCGGTCAAGGCATTCCAACCATGCCACCTGTTCGGCGCTACGCAAATGCGGCACGGCCTCTTCGGCAAACTCCAGATAGTAGGCGGCATGCCGGCGGCCCACTATGTCCGCTTCACCCGCAGCCTCCAGTTGCTCCAGACCATACTGGCGGATAGTCTCCAGCATCTTGAACCGCGCCCCCATCGGCGCCTGTTCCTCCACCTGCAGCAGACTCTTTTCAGCCAGCGACAGCAAACCGTCGAGCACCCCCTCAACCATCGCCGGCGCCGACGCTTGCTCACTCGCCTGGCAGATCGCGGCGGCGGCTTCCGCTATACAACCTCCCGCGCAAACCGATAGCCGCCGAAATAGTGCCTGTTCGGATTCCGAAAGCAGATTGTAACTCCAGGCGATCGTGTCGCGCAGGGATTGCTGGCGCTGGGGCAAATCGCGGGGGCCACATGTCAGCACACGGAGCGGATGCGCTAAGTGATCCAGCAGCGCCTGCGGCGACAATACCGCGACCCGTGCGGCGGCCAGTTCGATTGCCAGGGGCAGTCCATCCAGTTGCCGGGTTATTGCCACTACCGCCGCTACGTTCGATTCGTCCAGCGCGAAACTGGGTTTTGCCAGCATCGCCCGCTGCACGAATAGGCTCACCGCCTCGGTCTGGGCAGCGAGTGCGTCGAGCGGCGGCGGCTCAGCGGCGGGCAACGGCAGCGGCATTACCGGGAACAATTGCTCTCCTTGCAGCCGTAACGGCACTCTGCTGGTAGTCAGCACCTTCAAGTCGGCGGACATGCGCTGCAATGCGGCGATATCCGAGGCGGCATCGACTAAATGCTCGAAGTTGTCCAGCAGGAGCAGCAGACGTTTGCCGCGCAAATAAGCTGCCAGACTACTAAGGAGTGGCTGCGTACCCAACTCCCGCAACCCTAACGCTACCGCTATTGCAGCCAGGACGAGGTTCGCATCCTTGAGCGGTGCCAGCGAGACAAAGACGATACCGTCGGTAAACAACGGCCGCAACGCCTCGGCCGCGTGCACAGCCAGTCTACTTTTCCCCACGCCGCCCGGCCCGGTGACGGTCACCAGCCGAATATCATCGCGCTGCAGCAGTGCCGCCAGCGCTGTCAATTCTGCTGTCCGCCCGATAAGGGCAGCGGGTGGAATGGGCAGGTCGGACCGGACCGGCGCAGGGGGGTGCGCAGCGCTATTGCTCGCTATGCTCGGGCCGTCCATGGGCGCGTCGCCTGCGAACGCGGGTGCGGCACTTAGTCCGGCATCACCACTAGCCGGGACAGCGCCGCGGCGAGCAGTCCGGCGCGGAGCCGGCGCGGCCGCTGTCAGAAACTGTTCGCGCTCCTCACTCGCCAATGACAGCGCGCCGGCCAGTCGCTGGGCCGTATCGTGCTGCGGTTTGCTCTCGCCCCGCTCTAAGGCGCGAATGCTCCGCGGGCTCACACCGGCGCGCTCGGCTAGTGCCTCCTGCGTGAGCCAGGCGTCCTGACGGTAGCGCTTTAGCAGTTCTCCGAACGCTGCCTGCCCTGGTATGCTCATCAATCCACTCGGCGCCGGCGCTGGCGCTGTTTCCTCCATCACCAAGTATAACACCACTTAGCTGCAACCGGAAGCCGCATACCAAGTAAGGTCTGCCGGTAATTCTGCCGGTAATTCTGCCTGGTCTTTCTGTTCAGCCGGTGTATGGAGTAGTATAATGTGCTCATGCTGAATAGCTTTTCAGTTATGAATATTTATTCCAAGAGCGGCGGGTGGAATTGGCAATCCTCACCCGAGCCGGGCCTCGACGAGGATGGGGACGCCCGCGCTACACGCCCGCCCGGTTTTCCGGCGGCCTCCGCTCCGTCGCCGATCATGCCGTCTGCTGATCCGGCGGAGCGACTACGGGGAAACCCTGCCGGCAAAGGGAACGAACCGATGAATGGCGCACACAGGAGGAGGAACGATCTGATGATATAAGCACCCAATGAAGAGGCAGTAGTGTCCTGCATGCCGCTCAGGTACTAGGACCTGCGGATGCCGGCGTCTCCAGACTACGATTGCGAGCAATGTGCTTTCCACAGGAGGAGGTATCGATCATGGCTAAGATGTTTCGGTTGGTGCGGGTTCTGCTGCTGGCCGTCATGGTGATGAGCTTCGTCGCCGCCTGTGCAGACCCCGACGCCGCCACGCCGACGGCGGTTAACCCGAATACCGGCACCGGGGGTGGCAATGTCACCGCAACCAGCGGCGGGGGAACGACCTCCGGCGGCAGCGGCGCAATGACCGATGTCGGCACGCCGCGCAGTGAAACCCTCATCGTCCAAACCTTCGACGGCAAGACAGACAACCCGGACAACATGAATCCGCTCTCGGGTAGCTATGCCATCTGGCGCGGTTTCCGCGAGCTCGCCTGGGGCTACCTATGGGAGATGGATACCGCTACCGGCAAGTCCTATCCGGAACTGGCCGCCGATCTGCCCAAGGTGCTGGATGCCAATCACACCCAGTTTGAGGTGTCGCTGAAGAAGGGCATCTACTGGAGCGACGGCACCGAGTTCACCGCCGACGACGTCATCTACACCCTCGACACCTACTTCGCCGGCAAGGGCAAACTGACCTACTTCGGCGTGCCCACCATCGACGCCTATGTCAAATCCTACAAGAAGATCGACAACTACACCGTCCAGATTGAGACCACCCACCCGGCCTACGACTTCGTCACCACGCTGGGCGTCTATACCTGGGGCTCGGCGTTCAACATCGTCCCGAAGCACATCTTCGAGAAGCAAACCGACCTTGCCGCTTTCAAGAACACCAACCCGGTCACGCTGGGCGCGTATACGATCAAAGCCTTCGATCCCAACGGCCAGTGGCACCTCTGGCAGCGGCGCGACGACTGGCAGCGCTCGTCCACCGGCAGCCTGGGCACGCCGACGCCCAAGTATGTCTTGTATAAGAACTTCGGCGACGAGCAGACCCGGACCCTGGCCTTCATCAAGAACGAGTACGACGTCGATACTTTTATGAGCCCGGACAGCATCGCCGCGGCGCAGAAGCAGAACCCCAACGTCCAGACGTTTGCCAAAACCCTGCCTTACCATGACATGGGCGATGCCTGCTCGTATGGCATCATCATGAACCAGCAGAAGGCGCCCCTGGACAACGCCAACGTGCGCTGGGCACTGGCCCTGTCGCTCGACCTGGCGAACGTCGGCACCAACGCCATGAGCGGCCAGTTCCGGGCGTCGGCCCTGCCCATGCCCGACACGCAGATTACACGCCCGGCCTTCTTCGACCCGCTGCAGCAGTGGCTCAAGGATTTGAAGCTGTCGGACGGCTATCAGCCCTACAACCCGAACTTCGGCGCGGACATGGTCAAGAAGTTGACTGATATGGGCATGGACGCCGCCACCCTACCCCAGGGCGAAGCAGTCACCCAGGGCTTCGGTCTCGGCTGGTGGAAGGCTGACCCGGCTGAGGCGGAGAAGTTGATGAACTCGGCCGGCTACAAGAAGGGCGCAGACGGCTTCTACGCCGGGCCCGACGGCAAGACCTGGCAGGTAGAACTGGTCATCCCCAGCGACTGGAACAAGGTCATGCAGCGCGTCGGCTTCTCAATCGCCGATGCCTGGACCAAGGCCGGCTTCAAGGTGAACGCCCGCCAGGTGGACAACGGCGAATTCACCAAGGTGCAGAATACGAATGCCCTGCTCACCACCATGGTGAACTGGTCTACGAGCTGCGTCTTCAACACGAACTATCTCAACGCCTTCCGTTCGATCAACAAAGACAACGTCCTGCCTGCGGACTCGAACGACGCGCTGAGCGGCAACCAGGACCGCATCACCGACCAGAAGGTGTTCGACCTGGTTACAAAGGCGAATTCGCTGGACCAGTCGGCGCCCGAATTCCTGCAGACCGGCCAGGACATCATCAAAGAGATCGTCCAGAATATGTACTACATCAACATGATGAACATCCCGACGACGATCCCGACGAACAGCACGTACTGGACGGGCTTCCCGAAGGCCGACAACACCTATGCCGTCCCGTACACCTGGTGGAGTTCGTTCAAGAAGATCCTGGTCAACATCAAGCCCACGGGCAAGTAATACACCGCAAACACGGTGGGGGCCGCAGCCGCCGCGGCCCCCACCCAATCAGGGACAACAGGTTGATTGGCACTCGGGTCAACGCTTGCGGCGACCCACGCGTGGATGAGGTGCATCATGAAACTAGCTCAATACGTCCTGCAGCGGTTCGTGAGCTATCTGCTGGTCTTGTTCATCGGGATCACCATCACGTTCTTCCTGCCCCGGCTCATGCCTGGGGACCCGATCGAGAACTATATCTCGCAGGTCCAGTCCCGCGCGGGGCAGACGATGACCCCGGAGGCCGTCGCGCAGTTACGCGACTCGCTTGCTGAGCTCTACGGCCTGAAGGGCGATCTCTTCAGCCAGTATCTCAGTTTCCTGAACCGCGTGTTCCTGCACTTCGACTTCGGTCCGTCGTTCACCTCCTACCCGGAGCCGGTGTCCAACATCTTGATGGCCGCGCTGCCCTGGACCGCGGGACTGCTCGTGACCACCACGATCCTCTCCTGGCTACTGGGCAACCTGATCGGGCTGGTGGCCGGCTACTTCAACAAACACCCGGCCGCGGCAGCGCTGGAGATCTTCGGCATCGTGCTGTATCCGATCCCTTACTACATTCTGGCGCTAACGGTCATTATCGTGCTCGCCTTTTTCTTCCCGATCTTCCCGATCGCGCCCACCTTCACGCCAGGCGCCCTGACGTTGCGGAAAATCGGGGTCATCTTGTACAACTCTTTCCTGCCCGCCCTCACCCTCGTGCTGGCCGGGTTCGGCTGGAATATCCTGAGTATGAAGTCGCTGGCGGTTGCCACCAAAGAGGAGGGCTACGTCACCTTCGCCCGGCTGAAGGGCACACCCGACTGGACGCGGATGACCCGCTATGTCTTCCGTAACGCCCTGTTACCGCAGGTGACGGCGCTGGTGCTCTCGCTCGGCACGATCTTCAACGGGGCGCTGCTCACGGAGATGCTATTCAACTATCCGGGCGTCGGGCTGTTGATGCGCACCGCCGCCGGTGCCGGCGATTATAACCTGCTCTACGGCGCGATTACCCTGGCGATCATTTCGGTGGCAACGGCGGCGCTGGTCCTCGATCTGTGTTACCCGCTGTTCGACCCGCGTATCAGGCTAGGGAGGTGACCAACATGAAGGAAACCGTGAGCGTCAGCAGTAGCGTTGCCGCCAAGCCCGCCGTCGCCACCCCGGTTCAGCGCCGGCTCCCGAAGCTGAACGGACGGCTGTACATCGGGTTGACGATTACCATGATCCTGGTCCTCGGGAGCCTCATCCTGCCGCTGTTCACGGACGTTGATCCGGCGGCGCAAGGCACCTACCTGAAGAACCTGCCGCTGAGCGGCAAGCATCTGCTCGGGACCAATGCGCTCGGGCAAGACATCTTCTGGTTCCTCGTCTTTGCGATGCGGAATTCGCTGCTGCTGGGCGTCGGTGTGAGCCTTGGTATCACCGCGATCTCCACCTTCCTGGGCATAAGTGCCGGATACATCGGCGGCTGGTACGAGCGGATTGTCGTGATCTTCATCGACACGTTCATCACCATCCCGGTGCTGCCCATCCTGATTGTCCTGGGAGCGCTGGTGCGCGGCAATACCTCGTTCGCCATCGTCGGCGTGATCCTGATCTGCTTCGGTTGGGCGTGGAACGCGCGGACGATCCGCTCGATGGCCCTGTCGCTCCGGGAACGTGAGTTCATAAACATGGCGCGCTTCTCCGGCGCGCGCACCTTCGATATCATCTCCCGTGAGATCTTTCCCTACGTGTACGCCTATATGGTGGTCGGCTTCATCAACACGATCCTGTTCGCCATCAATACGGAGGCGGCCCTGGCGGTGATCGGCCTCTCGAAGGTCCAGATACCCACGCTGGGGTCGATCATCTTCTGGGCGCTGAACTACAACGCCCTGATGATCGGCCAGACCGCCTGGATCATCGCGCCCATCGTGGCGACGGTGTTGTTGTTCCTCGGCCTGTTCCTGACCTCGACAGGCTACAATGAGCTCTTCGCAGAAAGGCGGGGTGTGGCATGATCAAGCTGGACAATATTGTGGCGACCTACACCACGCAACGGGGCCAGGTCAGCGCCGTCGACGGCGTGACCCTGGAGATCCCCGACAGCCTGATCCTGGGCATCGCCGGCGAGTCAGGGTGCGGCAAAAGCACGCTGATGAAGGTCATCTACGGCGACATCGGCTTCCCGCTGGGGCTGGCGTCCGGGTCGGTCGATTATGGCTTTCAAAACGAGCGCAAGCAGCCGGTGACGACCAAGAACATTCAGCGGGAATGGTTCAAGCGCATCTCCTACATCCCACAGAGTTCCATGAGTTCATTGAACCCGGTCGTGCGCATCCGCGAGCAGTTCGTCGATTTCCCGGCCACCTCGAAGCAGAAGGCGCAGACGCTGGAGCGGGTGCGGGAATTCGTGCAGAAACTGGGGCTGCCGCCTGAATCGATCGACTCCTATCCGCACCAGCTTTCCGGCGGCATGCGCCAGCGCATCATGGTCGCCATGGCGACCTTCCTGCAGCCGGACATCATCCTCGCCGATGAGCCCACGACGGCGCTGGATGTCGTGGTGCAGAAGAGCATCCTGATCTTGCTGATGGACCTGCAGAAGGAGATGAAGAACACCATCATCTTCGTCTCCCACGACATGGGCGTCCACTACCAGCTCACGGATAAGATGCTGATTATGTACGCCGCCAAAGCGGTCGAGTACGCCAACACCCCGGACATCTTCCGGGAGCCATTGCACCCCTATACCCTGATGCTGACCAGTTCGTTGCCGACCATTGGCGACGATCGCGCGCGGCAAGGCCTGCCGGGGCGCCCACCGAGCCTCTGGGACCCGCCCGCGGGGTGCCGGTTCGCCCCACGCTGCCCCCTGGCAACGGAGCTGTGCCGAACCGTCGAGCCGCCGCTGGCGGAGCATCGCCCCGGACGCCTCTCCGCCTGCCACTATGCCGAGAGCGTGCCGCAGTTGAAACAGACGTTGCAGAACGCGCCGAAGCTGAGCGAGGTGACCAACGAGCCGACGAAGTTGATCGCGCAAGTCCAGCGCGAGTTGAAGCTGGACGAGACGATCGATCAGGAAGTCAAGGTGGAAGAGGTGGCCCGATGAAGACGATTCTACAGACCACGAACTTGAATAAAGAGTACCAGTTGGGCAGCTTTCCGCGCAACGTGACCATTAGGGCGCTGAACAACATCAACCTGACGGTGGAGAGCGACCGGCCGGTGATTATCAGCATCGTCGGGGAGTCGGGAAGCGGCAAAACCACGCTAGCCAAGGTCATCCTGCGGCTGGTACCGCCCACGTCGGGCAACGTGACCATTGGCGGCCATGTTGTCGCCGGCAAGGGGGCCCACCCGGATAAGGCCGCGTTCTTACGCACCGTGCAGCCCATCTTCCAGAATCCGTTCGAGGCGTTCAGCCGCTATCGTACGATTGACTCTTACCTCTATGAAACGGCGACGCGGGTGGCCGGGTTGAGCAAGGACGCGGCAGTGCAGGCGCTGGAGGAGGCTCTGGCGGTCGTCGGACTCGAATACAAGGACGTGCGCGGTAAATACCCCAACCAGTTCTCCGGCGGCGAATTGCAGCGTGCCTCGGTCGCCCGCGCATTAATCCCGCATCCCAGTCTTATCATCGCCGACGAACCGGTGAGCATGATCGATGCGTCCCGGCGCATGATCATTATCAACCTGTTCCTGGCGCTCAAGCAAGAGTACAACACGAGCTTTCTCTACATCACCCATGATCTCGCCACCGCCTATTACATCAGCGACTACATCGCCGTGATGAACCACGGCACCGTGGTCGAATTCGGGGAAGCGAAGCAGGTGCTGTCCAATCCGCAGCATGAATATACCCAACTGCTGCTCGACTCCATCCCCCGGCTGGATCACAAGTGGATGGATGAGCCCTACCTGGACCCGAACACGTTTGCCCGCCCCGCCGAAAGTCGGGCATAAGGAGCAGCAGCAATGACAGTGACCAACAGCATACGTGAAGCCCAACCAACTGCAGCTATGAGCGCGGCGAGGGAAGTCGAGCAGTGGGGCATATTCGAGCTAGCCTTGCAGGGACCCGGCGAGGGCAACCCGTTTCTGGAAGTGGAGCTTACGACGCGGTTCACCTACAAGCACCGTGCCGTCGAAGTTGATGGCTTCTATGACGGCGACGGGATCTACCGCGTCCGCTTCATGCCGGACACGCCGGGCACCTGGAGCTATCGCACGGAGAGCAACAGCGCAGCGCTGCATGGCGCCGAGGGGACGTTTACCTGCGTGGCCCCCACGGCGGGCAATCACGGCCCCGTGCGGGTGGCGAACACCTACCACTTCGCCTACGCCGACGGCACGCCCTATAAGCAGATCGGCACTACCTGCTACGTCTGGACGCACCAGGGTGACGCGCTGGAGGAGCAGACGCTGGCAACGCTCCGCGAGGCGCCGTTCAACAAGTTGCGCATGTGCGTGTTCCCCAAGAGCTACGCCTTCAACAACAACGAGCCGCCCTATTACCCCTTCCCGGTCTTGTCCAAAGGGCCCACCCGCTGGCAGGGGGGGTATATGGTGGAGGGATCGGAGGGCTGGTCGTTCGATTGGAGCCGCTTCGAGCCGGAGTTCTTCCGCCACTTTGAGCAGCGCGTGGGTGATCTGCGGGACCTGGGCATCGAAGCCGATATTATCCTGTTCCATCCCTACGACCGCTGGGGCTTCGCGACGATGGACGCCGAAACCGACGACCGCTACCTGCGCTACATGGTGGCCCGGCTCGCCGCCTACCGCAACGTCTGGTGGTCGATGGCGAACGAGTT
>CBJNAR010000055.1:0-10168 GCA_966434075.1 uncultured bacterium | reverse complement strand
CTCTACGATAGGTGTATCGATCAAAAAGCGCCCACCCGGCTTCAGTGCTGCGAACACAGCCCTCAGGAAAGCGGCGTTACCCTCATCATCGAAGTATCCGAAGCTCCCCCACAGGCACACTGCCGCGTCGAACTCGCCCCGGTCGCCGAGCACGTGGGCGACAAGTCGCACGTCACCTAGCTTCTGGAACTGGGTCAGGGCGTCTTCCAGCAGCGCGCGCGCGCCTGTGTAGTCACCTCCCGCCAGGGCCAGGTTCCCCAAGGCGACGAAGCCCATAGCTATGTTCCGCTGGTCACCTAGCTCACGGAACTGGGTCAGGGACTGTTCGTACAAGGTCCGGGCTGCCGCTAAATCCCCACGCCCGTACCCGGATACCGCGTCGCCCAGGCTGCGGAGCGCGCGGGCGACCGTCAACAGATCGCCGTATTCCCGCGCCAGAGTCAGACTCTGCTCCAGCAGATCTGAAGCGGCGGGGAGGTCTCCTTGCTCCTGGGCCAGAAACCCGGCCCCGTAGAGAGCCCGCGCCCGATCGCGCCCCGTCGTGGCCGGGTCCAGCGAGGCCGCCGCCTCCAGCGCTGTAGCTAACTGCTCTCGCCCTTCGCTCCAGTAGCCCCGCACCATCCAGAAGCCCCAGAGGGCGGCGGCACCACTCTGGGCGGCCGCGGGGTCGTGGGTCGCCGTCCACCGGAGGGCCGCCCGCAGGTTGTCGTGCTCGCTCTCCAGCCGGGCGAGCCAGTCCGCCTGCTGCGGCCCCCACAGTTGCGCCTCGGCCTGCTCGGCCAGCGCCAGGTAATACGCAGCGTGCCTGCGCCGTATCTCCGCGGTTTCTCCGTGCGTTGTCAATTGCTCCAGCGCATATTCGCGTATCGCTTCCAGCAGCCCAAAGCGCACCCCGCCGAATGGCGCTGCAGGGCGGTTCTCCTGGACCAGATGTTTGTCGGTGAGGGACAAGAGCATGTCCAAAGTCGAAACCGGCACATCAGGCGGGCCTGCACTGATCCCATCCAGCGCACCGGCGGTGAAGCCCCTCACGAACACCCCCAGTGAGCGGAACAGGCGCTGCTCTGTCTCCGACAACAGATCATAGCTCCACGCGATTGCCCCGCCTATGGTCTGGTGGCGGGCGGGCAGGTCACGTGCCCCGCCGGTCAACAGCTTGAGGTGGCTGCTCAAGGCCTTGCGCACGCCCTGCGGGGTGAGGTGGCGGGCGTGTGCCGCCGCCAGTTCGATCGCCAGCGGCACCCCGCCCAGCCCGATACAGACCGCTGCCACGTCGGCGGCGTTCTCCTCGGTCAGGGCGAATTCGGGGTCCACCGCCTGGGCACGCTCTACAAACAGCGCCATCGCCGGACAGCCCGCCAACCCGCTTAAAGTGGACAGTTGCTGCGCGTCGGGCAGGCCGAGAGGCGGCACCGGAAAGCGGCGCTCGCCCCGCACGTGCAGCGCCTCCCGGCTGGTTACCAGCACCTTCAGCCAGGGGCTGGCCTCTAACAACTGCACAACGGCCGAGGCCGCATCGAGGACTTGCTCGAAGTTGTCCAACAGCAGCAGCATCCGCTTCCCGCGCACATAGCCCAGCAGCACCCGCGCGATGGGCTGGTCGCCCGCCTCCTGCAGGCCGAGGGTCCGCGCCATCGTGGGCAAGACCAGGTCTGGATTGCTCACCGGGGCCAGGTCCACGAAGAACACGCCATCGGTGAATTGGGCCACCAACCCGGCGGCCACGTGCAAGCCCAGGCGGGTCTTGCCGATGCCGGGCGGGCCTGTGAGGGTGAGCAGGCGCGTCTTCGGGTGGCGCAACTGGTTAGTCGCGGCCGCTCCCTCGCGCTCGCGCCCGATCAGGGGCGCGAGCAGGGCCGGCAGATTGGTCTGCCGCAGGTAGGTGCTGCGCCAGAGGGCGGGCGGGCCCCCCTCGCCGGGCACCGTGCCCACATCTGGGCCGGTGGCCGGCCCGGTGCGAGCAAAGGCGACGAATGCGGCACGCTCATCCGCGGGAATGCAGAAGTAGTCCGCCAATAGCTCGGCGATCTGGCCCGAGGGACGGCGCTCGCCCGCCTCCAGTTTACGCAGTAAGGCCGCTGAGAAGCCCAGGTGCTCAGCGAGTTCGTCCTGGGTCGTACCGCGCGCATGGCGCTGCTGATGCAACCAGCCGCCAAAGGTCCGGCTATCGCTCATCTCTGGTCCTCAGACTCCGTGGCCCCCAGGGTGACGCATACCGCCAGCTTGGGCGAGTATAGCAGGTTTTGTAGCGATTGTGTAACGCCCGCTTGCAGCGGTTCCGCCCTATACTGATGACAAGACCCCATCATATGGGGCCACCGGTGAAAGGAGTGCAGTGGTGAGGACACCCCGGCATTACAAACGCGCCGATTTATTTCTGGTGCGGCTGTGGCCGAAGGAGAGCGATGGCGGGAGCAACGCCGGCAATGACAGCGGTCAGGTCGAGTGGCACGGGAAGGTGCAACGCGTCGTGGACGGCGAAGCACACCGGTTTAGTAGCTTACAGGGTCTGGTCGACTGGCTGCTGGTCATGCTTGGCAACAACAAAGAAAGGTAAAGACGATGAGCCGGTTTATACACAGATGGCCGGCGCGGCTGGCATTGGGGCTGGCCCTGGTGTTGGGCATTGTGCCGCTGGCCGCCGCGCACCCTGGGCTGCAGGCCACCGATCCGGCAGCGGTAGCGAGCGCCTTCATCGGGACCCTCGACCCGGGGGCCCGGCTGGGCCTGGTGGCCGACGACGTAACGCTCAGCATCGTGCCCGCGCCTCCTGGCACGCCGGGTGTGTGGTCGGGGAAGCAGCAAGCGGCCGGGCTGTTTGCGTTCTCCAAGAGCCAGATCGTACGCCTAGAGTTAGTGGGTAGCTGGCAGGTGAGCGGCGACCGAGCCACCGGGACCCTGATGGTGACGACCCATGACTTCGAGAAGTATGGCGTTGGGGCAGTGCAGCACCAGTACGACTTTGTCGTGCAGAACGGCAAGATCAAGTCGTTCACCTCGACTATGGCCCCGTTCGAGCGGCCGCGCGTCCAGGCGGCCGCTCAGGCGTATGCGGCCGCCCATCCCGCTCCAGCGCCTGTCGGGATGCCGGCGACCGGCGCCCCGCTGGAAGTGCTGCCGCTCATTGTCGCCCTGGGGATGCTGGTTCTGACCCTGGGGCTGCGGCTGCGCCGGCGCCTCGCGAAAGGCCGCTAAGCGCAGAGGATGAAACCACGAGCACCGGAAGGAGCTTCGTGCAGTTTCCAGGGGCTTGCTGTGGTCTCCCAGGCGCCGGGCCTGAGGGGGTACGCCACGGCAGGTTCCTGGATTTTGCATTAGGGCCGGCACGGGTTTAGCGATTACGGATGCCAACTTGAGGCACACGAGCGCAAGGCGCTGACAGCCCCGCACTTCGCGCTAAACATGTACCTGAGAACAAGCATTACATTGTGACCTTGAGCGCCTAAGCACCAAACGCGTAGTGCCGATGGCCACCAAGACCAAGCATTGTACCCCCAGCCAATATCCCAAATCGGGGAAGTAGAGCAAAATAAGCGACCAGTTTGCCTGCATCAATGGTGGGAAGCCAATCAGGAGGAAGAGAGGCAGGCCAGCCTCCCAGAGTATAGGCAGCGCGAGACCTGCCCACAACCGCAACAGGCTCGGTCGCAACGGTTGTTTACGTCTCCGCAGCATTATAAGACAAGACCCCAACACCAGTCCTGAACACACGACGAGCATCGCATCGAAGACGAGATAACGCTGCCAGAATGCGGACTCTGTGGGTGGCTGCTGACCCAAGAGGATTCGTGTTACCCCTTGGGCGACAATCGCTTGCGAATTATTCATCATGGCGAACTGCCCGTTCACATTCATCAGTACGACGATTCCCCAATGCTGCTGCGGGAGAATGATCACATCAGAATGGAAGTTGGCTATATCTCCGCCATGCCAGATTGCCGGCACACCAAAGGAGCCGCTCGCGGGGCTGATAACCCAGCCCATTCCGTACCCATCGCCTCGCGTGTCCATGCTGGCCCCCGGCTGGTGGAGCTGTGCTATCCCGCCGGGGGAGAGAAGAGAGGTACCAAGATAGCGTCCTTCATTTATCTGCGCTACCAGGTAATGGGTCATATCCTGGGCTGAGGAGATGAGAAAGCCGGCAGGAAGGCTCCCACGTATATAGGGAACGTCCGCGGGAACCGCTAGCCCGAACCACCAGCGATGGCCGGTGGCCATACCGTGCGGCCGGGCATCACGTTGCACAACGAAACTATCCGGCATGCACAGTGGCGCAAAGATATGCTGCTGGATATACGACCCAAAGCTCTGTCCCGACACAAGCTGCACTACGAGGCCCAGCGTCACATAATTCATGTTCGAATATTGGTAGGTGGTGCCCACGGGGGCCGCCAGGGCCACCTGGCTCAGGCCGCGCACCAGTTGCTCCAGGGTTTCGTCGCCGTTGCCGGTCAGCGTCGCCTCGACTGCCCGTGTCGGGATACCGCTGACGTGGTTGAGCAGATGGCGGATCGTGATGGTGGATGCGGCCGCGAGTCCCGAGGTTGCAGCGGATGGGTGCACCTGAAACCAGGGCAAATAGCGTTGTACCGGCGCGTCAAGATCGATCTTGCCTGTCTCCACCAGTTGCATGATGGCCAGCGCGGTAAAGGACTTGCTGGTTGAACCCAGGATAAATGGGGTCTGCGCTGTTACACGCTCGCCGGCAGGATTGGCCACGCCGAATCCCATGGCGTGAACCACCTGGTCGTTCTTCACGATTCCGAGCGCGATCCCTGGAATATGCATTGCTTGCATCTGCGCGATAACATATGCGTCGATACGTTGCAATTCGGCCGATTGCGCGTTTGGAGTGTGCGTCTTTGCTGTGGTTTCGGCGGCACGCACTACAACCGGAGCCAGCACCGCACTGGTGAGCGCGAGCAGCGCGCAAAAGCTGAAGATTCGATAGAAGCGCATTTTGTTCCTCGCTTTAAGATCAAGGCTTGTCTACGTTTCATCTCTGGTTTCCCGATACGTGTGGTACATAGCTCGGCGCAGGCGCTACTTGGTCCCTGAGCTGCGCGCCTGCGCCACCACCTGGCGCACTGCGTCGATGACCACAGGGGGCTGCTCCAGCTGGATATAGTGCCCACTGCCCGTGACCACGATCAGCCGCCCGTGCGTGCTCAGCGCCGCCTGCCGGCGTTGCGCTTCGGGCCAATTTGGGATCTGCTCCATATTCTGGCCGGACGCCAGGACGATCAGCGGCCGCGCACCCAGCCCGGGCGCCGCCTGGAGCTGACCATCGTCGGCGGCCCGTTGCTGCGCTTCGGCGGCGGTCGCCCGCAGATCGTGCTGCCCCGTGGCGAACAGCGCCATCGCCAGGCGCGTCTGGGCCGGCAGCGCCGGGGGCCCCCACTGGCTCGCGCCGACGAGCCGGACCACGCCCAGGGCGCGGGCGATGCCATACATAGTCCCCTGCCTCGCGATCCCCTGCTGGAAGGCCGCCGCCTCGGCCGGCCACGTGTGTGCGTCCACGTACTCGCCCCGCGCGTCGACCAGCACCAGGCCGGCGACCTCGTCGGGGTGCTGCAGGGTAAACAGGCGCACGTTCTTGCCGCCCAGCGAGTGGCCGACCAGGACGTAGGGGCCGGCGAGGCCGGCGTTGCCCAGCAGGGTGTGCAGTTCGCCGGCAATCTGGGCGGGGGTGCGCGGCGCCAGGCCGTTGTCGCTCCTGCCCATGCCGGCCCGGTCATAGGTACAGACCCGCGTCGTCTGGCCGATCACCGCTTGCACCAGGGTCCAATCGAGCGACGTGCCGCCCAGCCCGGCGTCGAACACGACGGTCGGGCTGCCGCTCCCGACACACTGGATATGCAGGCTGTAGCCGCCGACGTCGACCAGGCGGCCCGGCGGCGGAAAGGTTTGCGCATCGCCCCGCGCGGCGATGGCTTCATAGCTCGCCCCGGCCAGCGCCAATCCCGCGATCAGGGCGAGCGCTAGGCTCAACCAACGGGCGATCCCGCGTAAGACGCGCCGGCCCATGCGCCGGGCGGAGGTCGGTACAGACAGCGTGTTCGTTACAGTTGCCGTTGTGGGTTTCTCCAAGCTTGCCTTGCTTTGGTCATTTCACAGTGGTGGATGATGAAGCTATCTGCTGAGCTTGCGCCATCGGACGAACGCCGTCCCTAGCCCTGCGGCAGGCGAGTATGTGCGGGCAGCAGCCAACTTCCTTTCTCCGGGCGCTTGCCACTATTTACTGTTGAACACCAGATGCGCCTGGCTGGCCGGTCTCCACACGGTTGATCGCAAGCAAGGGGATACCTAAGTCGCGCACCTTTCTTAGCACGCCATGCAACGCGGCCTGATCGACCACCACGCCCGTTAACAGCGTATCGCCGTTGTCCTCCAGGGTGATGGTCAGGCCGCCAAACCAATCTGTCCATTGCCGACTCAGGTGACCCTGGAGTCTGATTTGATAGATTGGCGGCTGGCCCGGGTCTAGGGTTGAGGTGCGGTTGGTTGCCATGCTGATCTGCCCCGTCTTCTATCCAACAACCGTGCAGACATCCGATCCCACAACAGGTACAGGACCGTCCTGTACCTGTTGTGGCGAACCGCGTGGTGTGCTGGTGATACCTCGCGTCTCGCCTTCGCCTACTGCGCGGCTGGCGCCGGGCGCACGGCGGGGGTTGTCACCCCCGCCCCCGTGACCGCCGCACCGGCGGCATAGGCCGCCGGCTGGAAACCCTTGCTGATGAGCCAGAACCCGAATACCAACTCCCAGAGACCACCGGGGATCGAGAGCACGAGGCCGATGGGCAGGCCGAGGATTTCGGCGACGGTGCCCGTGAGGAAAATCGCATAGCCGATCGCACCCCACGCCGCGAGGACGCGGGGAATCAGCCCCGTCCGGTAAAGCAAGGGACACAGAAACACACCCCCGAGGGCGAGCGACATCTCGCCGGCCTGATAGAAGTTGGTGTTCGCCTGGACCGCGAGCGACCCGATGGTGGTGACCCAACCCCCGCTCGCCGCCCCGGCCGCGCCCACTTGGCCCAAGGGAACGATCAGGAGTAGCACGAGCGCCCCGATGGCCAGCAGGACCGCCTCAACGATCCGCGCGGCCAGGTAGGCCAGCGCGGTTCGCGGGCCATGTTGCTCCAAGATCGGGAAGAACACCACGCCTATACCGGCCACCGCCATGGAATTCACCAACATCAGCAAGACGCCGAGGGCCAAGGTCGGCTGCTGAGCGGAAATCGTCACCAGGTAGTTGGGGCCGCCGAGGACGGAGGTCGCTAATGCGTTGCCCAGACCGTAGCAGAGGAATGCCGCCAGAAACAGCCCGCCGATCAGCCCCGAATACGCTCGGCGGGAACCCATCATCCGGGTGCTCCTTGAACTCGCTTCTACGGTTGATCCATTGCCTGGGGTCGTCTTGTTGGTTTCTTCCCTGGTCAGCGTTATCATCGTTATGCTCCTCTTTGACTATGGCGAGATTGGCGACATCGATGCCACGCGATCGATGTACCACGAGCATAGCGATGATGCGGTATTGCCGTGTAGCTACTAAAGTATTGCTGGGGGGTATTGTTGTGGGGTGCCGGAGCGGGTAGCAGGGCTAAAGCTTTGACCACATACCTCGCTTGCGGGTCGGCACGACCCGCCCCCAGGGCGGGGGCCACGGACGGTGCGCCTACAGCAGACCCAACTCGCGGCCCCGCGCGACCGCTTCGGTGCGCCGTTGGACCTGGAGTTTGGCGAAGATTTCCCGATTGTGCCCTTTCACGGTACTCAAGGCAAGGAAAAGCCGGGCGCTAATCTCCTGATTTGAGAGGCCCTGGGCAATGAGGTGCAGCACTTCTAACTCCCGCTGGCTCAAGGGCTCGCCCAGGGGCCGGGCCGCGGCGGCCGGAGGCCGGTCCGCAGTGGCGGCGCTCTGCGGCGGCTCCGCCGCAAATTCCGCCCGCAACTTCCCGATATAGTCCGGCATGATCGGCTGCGCCGCCGCTGCGGCCAAGAGTTGCGCCATTGGGGGACCTTCGTCGAGAAAGATCCGCATCAAGCCGCCCGGCTCGGCGAGCGCCAGCGCCGCGCCCAGCCGTTGCCGCGCCCGGTCCTGTGCCCCCTGCGCCTGGAGCGCGAGTGCCTCCAGCACCAGCACCTTGAGCCGTTCATCGTCCCAAGCCCTGGCCTCGACGTGCGCGCGCCAGGGGGCCAGCACCGCCAGGGCTGCGGCGGCGTCGCCCTGCGCCAGGTAGACCCGGGCCTGGCTGAGGGGGAGGGCGGCGGTCTGGGCTAGCTGCGCGGCCGCGGCCAGGTTGCCCTGGCGCAATAAGGTCAGCACCTGAGCGGCCTGAATATCAGGCAGACGAAACCCGAAGTTATGCGCGCGCACGAACTCGGCGGCCTCCGCTAAAACCGTGACTGCGCCGGGCAAATTGCCCTGGGCCAGCTGTACACGGGCCAGCACCACCTGGCCGGCCGCGTCGGTGTCCACGCTATCGATCCGGCGCGTCAGTTGGAGGCATTGTTGCCCGTGGTGTTGGGCCGCCTGCAGGTCGTTCCATTCATAGGAGATCCGGGCCAGGCCCAGGTGCGCTTCGCAGGCAATCCCCTGCGGCGGCTCCCCGGCCAACAGGAGGACGCGCCGGTAGGTCGCGGCCGCCAGCGCCAGCTGGGTGTCGGCTTCTTGGACCTGGCCCAGACAGAGGGTCGCCGCGATCGTGTAGATCGAATCCCCACCCGCCGGACTGATCGCGAGGACTTCGGCATAGGCCCGGCGGGCCGCGGCCCGGTCGCCCTGGAGCTGTTGAGCATAGCCCAGGGTCCAGGTCGCGGCGGTGCGGAGCGGCAGGTTGTCGGGAGCCAGATACTCGAGGGCGCGCCGGGACTGGGCCAGGATGGTGGCGACGTCGTGCTGCGTGACGGCCACCGTGGCCCGCAGGGCGGCAATCCGTCCGACCAGGTCGCGGGACCTGTCGTCGGGGGCGGTGCCGTGCAAAGCGGCTTCCGCCGCTTGGAGTCGCTGTTCGACCGTGGTCGTTTGCCCGGTCGTCATTAAGGCGGCGGCATACGTCACCCACAACGAAGGTCGGGCATTGAGCACGACCGCAGGCAGCGACTCCAGCCAGTTGCGAACCGGGGTCCCCGCGCCCCGCAAGTACAAAGGGACTCCCGTTCCCTCAATGAGCCGCTCCGCGCGCTCCACATCGTTGGCGGCCACCGCATGGTGAAACGCTTCTAGCGCGAGACCCTGGTCCTCGTACCATTGGCTGGCCCGCCGGTGTAATTCGGCTGGACCATCCCTTGCATCCCCCATAGACGAGGCCACGCTCTGGTGTAGGTGCTGGCGCAGGAGATCCGCAAAGAGATGGTGATAGCGGTACCAATGCCGTTCGTCATCTAAGGGGACGAGGAACAGGTTGGCGTGTTCGAGATAGGCGAGGGTCGCTGCCCCGGAGACCGCCGGGTCGAGCAGAACGGCATCACACAGGGGGCCGCACAACTGATCGAGGATCGACGTGCGCAACAAGAACGTCTGGATGTAGGTCGACTGCTGCTGCAGAACTTCTTCTAACAGATAGTCCAGCACGAAGTGGTGGCTGCCGGTAAAAGAGTGGATGAAGCGGCTGGCGTTCGGATGGCCCTGTAGGGACAGTGCGGCTAATTGCAACCCGGCAATCCAGCCTTCCGTGCGGTCTGCCAGCACGGTGATGTCGTCTGCCGAGAGGTTCAGGCTCATTGCTTGGTTGAGGAATCCCGCGGCTTCGGTAGAAGTAAAGCGCAAGTCGACGGCGCGCAGTTCGGTCAAGTGGCCCTGGGCGCGGAGCCGGGCCAGGGGGAGTTGGGGGTCCTCGCGGGTGGCGAGGACCAGGCGCATCTGGGGGGGCAGGTGCTCGATCAGGAAGGTCAGGGCCTGATCCACCGCTGGAGCCTCAATCACGTGGTAGTCGTCCAGCACCAGGACGAAAGGATCCGGGAGGGTCGTGATTTCATTGAGCAGGGCGGTCAGCAGGGGTGCGGTGGGCGGGGGCTGCGGGGACTGGAGCACCTCCAATACCCCTGCTCCAATACCAGGCGCAACGGTCCGTAAAGCCGCCACCAGGTAGGTCAGAAAACCGGGCGCGTCGCTATCCCCGGCGTCCAGCGACAGCCAGGCCACCGGCCGGTCGCACCCGGC
>CBJNAR010000054.1:0-10195 GCA_966434075.1 uncultured bacterium | reverse complement strand
GCCCGCGCGTCCTGGATGCCGCCCGGCACGACCAACTGGTGGCCGCCATCAGCCACGTGCCCTACACCACCGCCGTCGCGCTGGTGGCGGCGGCCGAGGCGCTGGCGGCGCACGAGGGCGACACGCTCTGGGAGCTGGCGGCAGGCGGGTTCCGCGACACGACCCGCGTGGCGGCGGGCGAACTCGACATGTGGATCGATATTTTGCTCACCAACCAGGCGGCGGTGCTGGCCCACCTCGACCGGCTCGACGCCGTCTTACAACACCTGCGCCAGGCCCTCGCGGCAGACGATGTTGCCGCCCTGCACGCCGCCCTGGCGGCGGCCCAGACGCGCCGCAGACGCCTCTTTCGCTGATACATTAAAGTTCTATCAGAAGAATTTGACAGAGGCGAAAAACGTGGTATACTGAAGAAGATTACCGGATCTACGCTGCCCGTGGTCCGGACTCAGATTCTCAACCCCATACCACCGTCCGCGCCGGGCCCGGCCACCCCGCGACGTTCTACGCAGGAGGCACCAGCCTACCATGGCCCACTGGACATTCATTACCAATCACGGGCAGGTTCTGTTAAGCATCGCCAAGAACCCCAACAACACCGCACGGCAAATCGCAGACGAAGTAGGGATCACCGAGCGCGCCACGCAAAGCATCATCGCCGACCTGGAAGAAGCGGGCTACCTGACGCGCCATCGGGTGGGCCGCTGCAATGTCTACGACCTGCATCTGGACGGCCCCTTGCGCCACCCCGGCCAGACCGGGCACACAGTCGCCGAGGTTTTGAGTCCGCTGCTGACCCCGCGCCGCCGGGGTCGGGCGAGTCACCGCACGGCGGCAGCCATCGTGAACCCGGTCCATCAGGATGTGGCGGAGCTGACTCAAGTCGCATCGTGAGGACGCATGACTAACTGGGGACTCATTGGCCTCGGCAAGATTGCGGATGTGCGCGTGGCCCCGGCCTTCGCGCGCTCCGCAACCGAACGGCTCTACGCGGTGGCCGGGCGCGACACCGAGCGCACCGCCGGGTTCGCCGCCCGGCATCTCGCGCACCCGCGCACCGTGGCCGCTCTGCTCGCCGACCCGGCGATCACCGCGGTCTACATTGCCGCGGCCAATGATCTCCACGCCGAGTATACCCTGGCCGCGGCCGCCGCCGGGAAGCATGTGCTCTGCGAAAAACCCCTCGCCCGCACGCTCGCCGAAGCCGAGGCCATGCTGGAAGCGTGCCGCGCGGCGGGCGTGCTGCTGGGCACCGCCTTCATGATGCGCTTCCATCCCATCCACCAGGCGATTCGCGACCTGATTGCCCACGGGCATATCGGACGGCCTTTGCAGGCCCGTGTGCAGAACGCCTTCTTCCTCCGGCCCGAACGCCAGACCTGGCGCATCGACCAGGAGGCGTCTGGGGGCGGGCCGTTGATGGATGTGGGCAGCCATGCCGTGGACCTGCTCTGCTTTGTCACGGGGGCACGGGTCAAGGAAGTCGGGGCCTTCGCCGCCCGCCAGGCGCTGGCCGGCAGCGCGGAAGATGCCGCCGTGGTCAACCTCGTCCTGGACAACGATATGCTGGCCCAGGTCAACGTCGCCTTCAACACCCCCTACAGCCGGACCTGCCTGGAAGTCCACGGCAGCGAGGGCAGCATCGTCGCCACCGGCACCATCGGCCAGGTGGCCGAAGGCTATGCCGAAATCACCACCGCCGCCGGCACCCGCGCGATTGACTATACCCCCCGCGACCTGTACCAGGGCGAGATCGAAGCCTTTGGCCGGGCCATCCGCGGCGAACAGCCGTTGAGCATCAGCGGCGAGGTGGGTCTGGACAACCTGCGCACCCTACGCGCCGCCTACCGCTCGTCCCACTGGGGCGGCGCGGCCACGCTCACCGACAGCGCCGAGGGCTAAGCCGCCCGGCAATCGGGGGTGCCGGGGCCACAAGGGGAGGATCCAGCCATGCAGCCGGCCGTTTCCGTCATTACCCTGGGCGTGAGCGATTTAGAGCGGGCGCTGGCCTTCTATCGCGACGGCCTGGGGTGGCCCACGGAAGGCATTGTCGGCACCGAGTTTGAAGGCGGGGCCGTGGTTTTCTTCCACCTGACCAACGGCAGTATGCTCGCGCTCTGGCCTCAGCAGGAATTAGCCCGCGATGCCAACCTGCCCCCGGCGCAACCCGGCCCGCCTGTCTTCAGCCTGGGCCATAACGTCCGCTCGAAAGCCGAGGTAGACCGCATCCTCGCCCAGGCCGAACAGGCCGGGGCGACAATCACCGCCCCCGCGCATGACCAGGTCTGGGGTGGCTATTCGGGCTACTTTCGCGACCCCGACGGCCACCTCTGGGAGGTTGTCTGGAATCCTCAGTTGCTGCCCGACTGAATCCCGCGCCATACCGGCTGGTGTCTGTGATGCCCCGGCCAGGGGGTATTAGAGCCGGACGAATTTCCCGGTGTCGTCGCTCGCCGGGTCGAGGCGCTGCGTGTTCGCCTCGGCGGGCGGAGCCGGCGCGTCGGGCTGCTGCGCCGATTGGGTCTCCGCGCCGGGTGCCTGCGTCTCGCCGGTGCCGGGGCGCTTGAAGATCAGGTAACTGGTCTCGGCGGGCCAGAGCGGCTGCACGCCGACCAGTTCCCATCCCTCGGTGCCCAGAGTGTTCATCACCCGGCGCGCGAAGGCACTGCGGCGCTCTTCCTTGGCGATAAATTGCTCGTCACCTTCCACGGACGCCCGGCCCCGGAAGTCCATATACACCACTTTGTATTCCCAGGAAGTCACAGCCATGGGGCGATCCCTTTCACGCGGGCGTACCGGCCAGGGCGGGCACACCGGCCAGGGCGGGCACATGCGGAGGACAAATATATCGCCCGGCCGCACCCGCCCACATGGGCACGACCGGGCTATCTGCCCTTATTATGCCACGGCCCACGGCCTGGCCGCCTCTGACACCGGCAGATAGGCAATCTATGCCGTTTGGCAGAGGCGCCCGCTCAGATCAGCCCGCGCGCGCGGGCGACGGCAAGTGCAGCGCCCCGCCCCTGCCCCACCACGTTGAGCTTCTGGTAAATGTGCTCCAGGTGCGACTTGACCGTACCCGCGCCCAGCCCCAGCCGCGCGGCCATGGCCTTCGTTCCCAGGCCTTCGGCCAGCAGGCGCAGCACATCCTGCTCGCGCGCGGTCAGCGGCTCCAGGGCGGGCGCCTCGGGCTCGGCGGCCAGGCGGCGCAAGAGGCGAGTCGCGACGGCGGGCGGCAGCAACGTCTCGCCGCGGGCGGCGGCGTGGATGACGCGGGCCAGTTCGGGGCCGTCAGCCTGCTTCAACACGTAACCCTGCGCGCCCGCCCGCAGCGCCGCCAGCAGGCTGGTATCCTGGTCGTAGGTCGTCAGCACCAGGGTCGCCGGGCCGGGATCGTCGGGGCGGCGGCGGGCGCGCAACTGCTCCAGCACGGCCACGCCATCCATCTCGCCCAGTTGGAGATCCAGCAGCAGCACGTCCGGGCGCAGGGCCGCAACCTCGGCCAGGGTCGCCCCGCCGTCGGCGGCCTCGCCGACAACTTCGATTTCGGGATCGACGGTCAGCAGACGCCGCACCCCGGCGCGGGCCAGCGGGTGATCGTCGGCCACGACGACGCGGATATGCGCGGTCGCGCGCGGCGGTGCCTCTCTAGATGCCCCTTTAGGGGCAGGCGCCGGGAGCATCACGGCGGGCGCGCTGCCGGGATAGGGCACCTGCACCTCGACGACCGTGCCCACGCCCCGGCCCGCCGCCACCCGCAACTCGCCGCCCAGCAGCCGGGCGCGCTCCTGCATCCCCAACAGGCCGTAGCCGGTCAGGTCGAGGCCGTAGCTGTCGCTGTCGCCGGCCTGCTCGCCCGCATACTGCCCGCTGAGCGCCGGGGCATCGGGGTCGCCCCCGGCGGCGCGCACGCGCCCGGCCAGCGGGTTGCGCCGGTCGAAGCCCTGGCCGTCGTCCTCCACCGTCAGGCAGACCACGCGGTCGCCTCCGTCGTACTCCAACCGTAGCGTGACGCTGGCCGCCGTGGCGTGGCGGCGCACGTTGTTCAGCGCTTCCTGGGCGATCCGCAGCAGGCCATCCTCGATGGCCGGCGGCAGGGGCACCGGCGTGCCGCTCACCGTGAACTGGTAGCGCAGCCCCGCGCCCTCGGCGATGCGCGCCACTTCGGCGGCCAGCGCCGAGGGCAAATCGCGATCGGTCAAGGCGGCGGGCCGCAAGCCCAGGATGGTGCGCCGCGCTTCGGCGAGGCCGTAGTCCACCATCTCGCGGGCGCGGGCCAGTTCCCCCTCGGCGGCGCCCGTGTTCCCCGCGCGCACCGCCACGCGCACCTGCTCGATTTGCGCGCGGATGCCGGCCAGGCTCTGGATCAGCGTGTCGTGGAGTTCGCGGGCCAGCCGCTCCCGTTCCAGGCGCACCGCTGCGCGGACGGCCTCGTCCGCTGCGGGCGGCGCGGCGGCCACAGCCTCTGCACTGGGGAATGTCGTTGCGGTCATACAGGTCCTCTCGCCCCGGCCCGCGGCAAGCAGCCGGTGTGTGCGTATCGTCGTGGGCGGATCGGTTGCTCAAAGTATACCAAAATCGGATCGTTTTCGCCCAAACGAGTGGTCAGCGGTCAGCGGTCAGCGGTCAGCGGTCAGCCGTCAGCCGTCAGGTAAAAGTTCGCTGCGTGCTGTCTCGGTATTCGTCGTCTCCTGATAGCTGACGGCTGACGGCTGACCGCTGACGGCTCGTTTGACGCCCGTGGTACAAATGTGCTATACTTGCCGCTTAGAAGCCCCCCGCCTGGGGGGCCGGCGGATGGTTCACCTGGGAGGCCCACCGATCGGCGCCGCGAATTTCCGCGACCGCATGCGCGCCATGGGCGTGCAACCCCTCACCCGCCCCGCTCCGCGCGATCCGGCGGAGGGGATGCCCTTCCCTGCGCCCGGCATAGACGGACTGCCCGACGAGGCGCTCCCGGCCACCGAGGCCGAGGCGCGCCCGCCGCTGGAGGAGGCGCTGCCGGGCGCCTGGCACGACACCCCGCATGGCCGCTGCTTCGCCATCGAATACCGCTACACGCTCGATCATCAGCACGGCAGCGTGCCGCTGGCGCAGTTGCTGGACCTGCCCGGCGAGACCCTGAGCCACCTGGGGCGCAACGGCGATTTTGCCGGGGTCGACCGGCGGCGGCTGCTCTTCTTCGACACCGAGACCACCGGCCTGGCCGGCGGCACCGGCACCTATGTCTTCCTGGCCGGCCTCGGCTTCTTCGACGGCGACAGCTTCGTCGTACGCCAGTTGTTCCTGCCCGACCTGCAATCCGAGCGCGCGCTGCTGCACGCCTTCAACGACCTGCTGGGCCGCAGCGCCTGCCTGGTCAGCTTCAACGGACGCGCCTTCGACTGGCCGCTGATCGAGTCGCGCTTCACGCTCAGCCGGATGCGCCCGGTGCAGGGCGCGCCCCTGCATCTCGACCTGCTGGCGCCTGCCCGCCGGGTCTGGAAAGACCGGCTGCCGTCGTGCGCGCTGGGATCGCTGGAAGCGCACGCGCTCCACTTCCGCCGCCGGGGCGACGTACCCGGCTGGCTCATCCCCTCGCTCTATTTCCAGTACCTGCGCGGCGGCGGCATCAACGCGCTGCTGCCCGTCTTCGAGCACAACCGGCTCGACGTGCTGTCGCTGCTGGCGCTGGCGGGGTATATGGGCAGCCTGCTGCACGCGCCCGACGCCGCGAACCTGGAGAGCGCCGAGTGCTACGGCCTCGCGCGCCTGTACGAAGACCTGGACAACTACGAGGCCGCCGTCCGCTGCTACGAACGCGCCTTGAAGGGCGCCATCAGCCCGGCCCTGCGCGCCCTCACCCTGCAACGGCTGCCCATGGCCCACAAGAAGCTAAGCCACCACCACGAGGCGCTGCGCATCTGGGAAGAGCTGGTGGCCCGCGAGACCACGCTGGTCTTCCCCTACATCGAGCTTGCCAAGCACTACGAACACCACACCCGCGAGTACGCCCAAGCCGTCGCCCTGGTCAACCACGCCCTGGCCCTCTGCCAGGACCCCTGGGTGCGGGCCACCCTGCCGCGCAACACCGGCCCCGACCTCGAACGCCGGCGGGTCCGCCTCGAAACCAAGATCGCCCGCGCCGCCACCGGGCCCTCTCCTAAAAATCGAGGCCGTGCTGCCGAGGGGTGCGCCGAGGCTGTCCTTTAGGCTTCGACCCCGCCGCCCCCGCGCCTGTTCCGCCCGCCCCAGGAATGCTCCGCGCGTCGAACCGGAGTCCGGCATTCTTTTTGCTTAGGAGCCGGTTGAGGGTTGGCTGCAGGATTTCCGTTTGTGGGAACAGCGATGAAATGCTTCACGGCGCCCCATGGCCGGCGCAATCGCATCCCCGCACAATTGATGCCGCACCCAGGAAGCAACCCCGCCGCTGGTAAATGGAGGTTCCTTCTCGACTATGGATGCAATCTTCGACATTGACTGGCGCCGTCTCTTCGTTCCTGAATTACCCATTCTTGAAATCCTCATTCGGGGCACGGTGATCTATCTGGGGATCTTCATACTCTTGCGGCTGGTATTGAAGCGCGAGACCGGGACGCTGGGTATCACCGATCTGCTCGTCGTCGTGTTCCTGGCGGACGCGGCGCAAAACGCTATGGCCGGTGACTACCACTCCATTACAGAGGGCCTGATCCTCGTGGGCACGATCGTCTTCTGGAGTTACGCCCTCAGTTGGCTTGGTTATCGTTTCCCCCGTGTGCAGCGGTTCATCAATCCCCCACCACTCCTGCTCGTCAAAGAGGGCCGCATGATTCCGCGTAACTTGCGGCAGGAACTCCTGACGTCTGACGAGCTAATGAGCCAGTTGCGCCAGCAAGGAGTCCGGGATCTCGCCGAAGTAAAAGAGGCATTTATGGAGGGAGACGGCCGGATCAGCGTGATTCCCTACAACGGCCCTAATCCGAAGACACCGGAGAGAACTGCCGGGTAACCGCCGGCCTTGATCCGCGCCCGGAAGGCGGCCCGGCAGCTAGCGAACCGCCAACATCACGCACGAAGTCACCAGGTTTGCGCCACGCTCAGGGATAGCCGGCGCGGCGGGCCGCTACTTGCGGACCGTGACCATCTTCTGCATCGTATCTTCAATGGCGGGCGCGGTCGTCAGGCGGGTGTCGTCGACCACGGTGCCGTCTTTGAGGAAGATGATCCTGTCGGCATAGGCGGCCATGCGCGCGTCATGCGTCACCATGACCACGGTGCGGCCCCATTCGTCCACGGCCTGGCGCAACAGGTGCAGCATGTCGTCGGCGGCGCGCGAGTCCAGGTTGCCGGTCGGCTCATCGGCCAGGATCAGCACCGGCTCGGTCACAAGCGCGCGCGCCAGAGCCACCCGCTGCTGCTGGCCGCCCGAAAGCTGGTCGGGCCGGTTGCCCAGCCGGTCGCCCAGGCCCAGCCGGGTCAGCCACTCGGCGGCGCGCGCCGGCGCGTCCTTGGGCCGGGCGCCCAGGGCCAGCGGCAGCGTCACGTTCTCCAGCGCCGACAGCACCGGGATCAGGTTGAAGAACTGGAACACGAAGCCGATCTTCTCGCGCCGGGTAATGGTGAGCGCCGTATCGTTCAGCGTCGAGAGGTCCACGCCGTCGAGCAGCACGCGGCCTGCGGTCGGCGTGTCCAGGCCGCCCAGCAGATGCAGCAGCGTCGATTTGCCGCAGCCGCTCGGCCCCATGATCGCCACCAGTTCCCGCGGATTGATGCTCAGGTTGACGTGATCCAGCGCCGTAACCGCCGCGCTGCCCTTGCCATAGACCTTGGTCAGCCGTTCGGTTTGCAAAAGGGCCATGAGAAGTCTCCTCTACCTCTCCGTACTGCATGCGCCGTTATTTGCCGGCGCCGTTCTTGTCGGGGGATACCTTGCGGGGCCGCCCGCGCTGCCGGGGGGCGGGCAGCGGCAGCGGCTGCGCGCGAATGTCGTCCAGCCGGCTTTCCACCATATCGAGCCAGCGCAACTCGGCCTCGGTGTGCATGATCGCGCTGTCGAGCAACAGGATCTGCGCCAGTTCCTGGGCCGGGTTGGCCGCGTTGCGCCGCGTGGTCAGGTCGTGCAACTCCTGGAAGAGTTCGCGCCGCTGCACATGGAGCACCAGATGCGGGCGCTCAGCCCGCGTGACAATCGCCAGCATCAGCTTCAGGTAAAACTCATCGCGCAGGCGGTAGTCGCGGGGCACCGCCGAGTGCCACCAGCGCAGCAGGCTCGCGCGCCCCTCGTCGGTCAGCGCCCAGACCCGTTTGTCCGGCCCGCCGCCCTTCTCCACCCCTTCTTCATACACCAGCCCGTCGCGGGCCAGCCGTTCGAGGCTGCTATAGATCTGGCCCGAGTTCAACTCCCAGTGCCCGCCCACGGCGGCCTCGAAGAGATCGTGCAGTTCATACCCATGGCGCGATTGCTGCGACAGCAACGCCAGCAGCGCATGTTGCACGGGGCCGCGCTCGATTTTGCTTCGGGTCAGGCTTGAGGTCATAAATACCTACTTGCTATCTAGATTTCAGGTAAAATATACACCTGGTATCTAGTTTCGTCAATAGGACTTTTGGCTGATCTTCAACATCCAGGCCGCCTGCGCCCTCGTCGGGCGGGACACGCCGCCAAGCTTGGGCGCGCCTGATGGTTTGGCATCCCGGTGAGCAACCAACCTAACCCCCCTGCCCCCTTCCCGCGGCGGGAAGGGGGGAATCGCGAACGCGAGGGAAAGTGACTCCCCTCCCCGTGGCGGGGAGGGGCGGGGGAGAGGTTGCAAGGCCCGCCGAGTTCGCCCGGTTGGGCCAATTTGCCGGTCTATGATATAATAGCTGGTGCAAAAAACAAGACTACTCAACATACTCAGCACTCAGCACTCAGCACTCAGCACTCAGGACTACGGTATGACGACCTGGCAGGAAGAATTACGGGGCAGCATTCGCGACGCGGCGGGCCTGCGCCGCGTGGCCGGGGCGGCCCAGGTCGCTCCGGACGTGGAAGCGGTGCTGGCCGAGTACAAGATGGCGATCCCGCCCTACTACCTGGGCCTCATCGACTGGAACGACCCGAACGATCCGATCCGCCTGCAAGCGGTGGCCGCGCCGAACGAACTGGTCACCATCCCGGAGGAGCGCCACGACCCCATCGGCGACCAGCGCTGGTCGCCGGTGCACCGGCTCACGCACCGCTACCCGGATCGCGTGCTGATCTACCCCACGTACCTCTGCTCGATGTACTGCCGCTTCTGCTTCCGCAAGGAGCGGCTGAACGAGGACGAGGCGGGCTTCCCGCACGACGGGTTGGCCCCCGCGCTCGATTACGTGGCGAGCCACCCGGAGATCCGCGAGGTGATCCTGACCGGCGGTGACCCGTTCGTGCTGGCCGACGACAAGCTGGCCGGGCTGCTGCGGCGCATCGCGGACATCCCGCACGTCGAGGGCATCCGCATCCACACCCGCGTGCCGGTCACGCTGCCCATGCGCGTGACGCCGGGCCTGGCGGCGGCGCTCGACATCCCGAAGATGCTCTGGGTGGTCACGCATTTCAACCACCCGCGCGAACTGACGCCGCAGGCCATCGCCGCCTGCCACGCGCTGCACCGGGCGGGGGCGCGCGTGCTCAACCAGAACGTGCTGCTCAAGGGCATCAACGATAGCGCCGAGATCCTGGCCGAACTCTACCGCGGCCTGGTCTACCGGGCCGGGGTGAAGCCGTATTACCTGCACCACTGCGACATGACGCTGGGCGTGGGCCGCTTCCGCACGACCATCGAGCACGGCCAGGCGATCATGAAGCAGTTGCGTGGGCACATCTCGGGCCTCTGTCTGCCCACTTACGTGCTCGACATCCCCGGCGGCGCGGGCAAATCGCCGCTCGGTCCCAACTATATCCGGGGCCGTGAGGGCGATGTCTGGCAGATCGAGTCCTACACGGGCGCCATCCACGAATATCGAGATACCGGCACGTGAGCACCCGCCCCACCTGGCAGCGCCTGCGCGAGCAACCGGAGTTGCTGCCCCGCTACCTGATGCGCGAGCGCGTCATCCGCGCCATCCGTGAGTTCTTCTACGCGCAGGACTTCCACGAGGTGGAGACGCCGCTGCTGGTGCCCGTGCCGAGCATGGAGCCGTACCTGGAGGTCTTCGAGACCGAGTTCGAGGATGTGCGCGGCGGGCGGCAGCGCGCCTTCCTGACCAACTC
>CBJNAR010000053.1:0-10212 GCA_966434075.1 uncultured bacterium | reverse complement strand
CTCTGTTCGTGCCGTTCCGTTCCCTGTATCGAGCGCCCACGGCGTGGGCGCTCTGGCCGGGCCGGCGCATCCGCCGGTGGCAGCGGGGTGGCAATCGGCTGGATCAAGGCGACCAGCGCGGTCAGCAGGCCGCTGAAATCATAGGCGTTGTTGGTCTGGTTCCCCTGCGGGCCGTGCCGGTTGATGACGCGCAGATACTCCATCTGGACCAGTTCATCTTTGATCGTGTGGATGTGTTCCTGGCTATAGCCGGTGCGTTCGGCCATCTTCTTGAGGCTGGGGTACGGAAAGCCGCTGCTCCACCGGTGGGCCAGGATGTAGCAGATGAACCAGACATGGGTCGGCTTCAACCGCAGCGTCTTCTGCTGGTTGAAGAGCGCGAGAGGAATGGCGGCAATCCCGGCTTTGGCAATCACCCGCCCGTAGCGGGCCACGAAGCTGGTATCGGCGGTTACATCGTCGAGGACTGGCGTTGGCGTATCCTCGGCGGCGATCGCGTTGAGGGCCGGGTTCTCGGCAACCAGCAGCAGTTCGATCTCATGGAACAGACCGCTGAAATCATAGCTGCTCGGTTGCTGCGCGGCAGTGCGGGCATCATAGCGGGCCTGCACGTCCAGGTAGCGCTGATTCTTAAGTTCGGTGCGAATCCGTTTGAGCTGGCTGAGACTGGCGCCCGACTGGGCTTCGATCTCATGCAGGCTGGGGTGGGGTAGGTTGGCGTCCCACTTGTCGGCAAGCACGTTGGAGACAAACCAGACCTCGGCCGTGCTAAGGCCCAGCTTCCCCTGGTAGCGGTAGAGCGCAAACGGGATGGCGGCAACCCCCGCCTGCAAGATTACCTGCCCGTAGCGCCCCGCCCAGCTTGTTGGTGACTGATCGGCCGGGTGCTGCCGGCCTTTCAGCGCCTGCCCTGACGCGTCACTTAATATATGGGTTGCTTCGCCTTGCGCCTGGTTCGGTGGAACATCCAGTTGGCCTTCCGTAGCTGGAATCCCGTCACGCTTCCGTACAGTCGCCTCCTGAGCTTCCTCAAAGCTCCAATTCGGCATAAAAACATCCTCCGGCCTACTTGACAGGAGGAGTCAGTGTGTGCTATCATGAATCCATCAATCAAGCAAACACCTGCCTCCCACAAGAGGCCACTTGTTGAGACGAAGCCACCCTTTCGCTGCCAGGCCACCGGGTGGCTTCGGTCTTTTTTGTTCTTTTCATTGCTGGCGCGAGCCAGCGTCCCCCGCTTAGGGCGTCACATCGGCGTCCGCCTCTCCTAGCCGGGAATCCAACTCCTCTAGATACGTGATCAGGGAGCGTATTCGCGGGCGCAAATTCTCACGTTGCTCGGTAGGCAGGGCCTCCGGCTGAATCCGCCGCACGACCTGTTCCTGAAATTTTTCAAACCGCCGGACAGGCGAGGTATGGCGAAGGAAGCGCACCTCCTCCACCCCGGCCCCGGCCCGCGCTCCGTCGGAACTGTTACCCGGGGTAACAGCCTCCCCCGCGACGGACCGCGCAGCGTCGGCCAATTCGTCCATTGGCACTGCTTCCGGCAGATCTGACCGATCGGCAATGAGTTGATTGAGATTCAGCTGCCCGGAGCGGTAGGCTCGCAGGGCTTCGGGATCGGCGGCAAGTTTAATGCGCCGGTTCACGTATTGATAGCTCTTATGAATCGCGGCGCCGATCTCGCGCAACGACATGCCACTGTCGTGCAGAGTAGCCAGGAAGTGGGCTTCGTCCTCGATATCCAGGTCTTCTCGCTGCAAGTTTTCGACGAGGGCCATGGCCTGTGCTTCGGCATCATCTACGTCCCGGATCACGCACGGCAGGTGCGTCAGCCCGGCCAGGCCCGCCGCCTGATACCGGCGCTCCCCCGCCACCACCTGGTAGCGATCCTCGCCATGGGGCCGCACCACCAGCGGTTGCAGGATGCCACGCGCTTCAATATCGGCGCGTAATTCCGCCAGGCGCTCCGGGTCCGCGTGCTGGCGGGGCTGCCAGGGATTGGGATCGATCAGATCCCGCGGGAGCAGCCGCGCGTTCGCCAGCTCCTCGCCCGGCAGAGTCTTGGTGACATAGGCCCGGAACGGGCTACGCTGGGTGGGCTTAGCGGGCATTAGCAACAACCTCCAGATCGAGGAGGCGGGCGGCGAGCGCCTGATAGGCCTGGCTTGCCTGGTAGCCCCCGTCTTTATCATGATCCACCAACCGGCTCAGGGCTATCCCCGCTCCCGCCGAGTCGGCGGCGCGAATGGTGGCTGGGATTTCGATGTGGCTGGGATCCTTGCGGCGTTCCTCGTCCGAGCGCGCGCTCAGGAACGGCACGCCCCAATCATCGCAGAAAGCGCCGATCTCGCTGCGCATCTGGCGATGCTGGCGGGTATCCGCTTGAACGCGGGTCAGCAGCACGCCGGCGATCTTCAAATCGCGGTTGAGATCCTCCTGCACCAGGGCCACCGTACTGCGCAGGTCGCCGATGCCGCGCGCGCTGAGATAATCTGGAACTACCGGTACCAGCACGTGGGTCGCGGCAGTCAGAGCATTAATGGTCAGCCACGACAGACTGGGCTGGCAATCGATCAGGATGATGTGGTAATCGTCGATCACCCCAGCCAGCACATCCTGCATCACGTACTCGCGGCGCGTGGCTTGCACCAGATCCATCTCGATCTTTGCCAGGTCGATATGCGAGGGGAGCAGATCCTCACCCCCCGGCAACCGTTGGATCGCCTTGTGGACCATCTGCGGAGTCAACTTTTTTATGATTCTAGCGCGCATCAGGTTATAAATATTCGTATAAGGTTGTTCCTGGTTGAAACCGATAGCCGCGGTGGCGGACGCCTGCGGATCGCTATCCACCAGCAGCACCCGCTTGCCCATGTCGGCAAAGATGGCCGCCAGCGTCACCGCGGTCACCGTTTTGCCCACCCCGCCTTTTTGATTGGCAATGGCAACGACCTTTGGGCCGCTTGGCACGGGAGCCCCGAGGCTCGCCAGATAGGCAGCTAGGTCGGCTTCGGCCACTCGATAATGGCCGCCGGCCGTTTCCTGGGCGGGTAATTTACCTTCCCGAATATAGCGGTTCACGGTGCCCTGGTCCACACCCAGCCGTTCCGCTACCTCAGACGTGCGCAGTAAGCGCCCGGCCATGCCTACCTCCTGTCCCTTGAGGGCGTGATCAAAATGTGACTCTATCATATGCGAAATCTGTGCATTTTGTCAACAGGTTATCCACATCTTTTTCCACAAACCTGCACAAGGCTTTCAGCAAGCTCCTATCGCCGTCTCTAGTAATTGCCTTGTCCCCGTTTGCTGTTACCCCGGGTAACAGCGGATCCCGTTGTGTCGGTTCACCGAGTTAAGCCAGTGCCGATTCAGCCATGCTGCCTACAACCTGTTACCGCCGGCAATAGCAATCCCGTTTCCTCTTTGTCCAGATGGTCAACCATATGTCATAAGTGAAGCACATTGCTCCGTGTTCGCTGATTGGCCGGTTGCCGCTCACACTCATACTGGCAGGAGTTGCCCGATGGCTAAGCATCCTCTGTCCCGCCGCGTTCCTCGGCCACGCATTAACTTCCCTCTGGACGAAAAGACACGGCCGGCGAATTACTGGTCATGGCTGATCTGTTGAATCGCGGGTTGGAAGTCTATAAGGCCATTAGCGGGCATGCCCCGACCGATCTCGTTGTTGAGATCGGGGATCGTTTGTATAAAGTCGAAGTCAAGACTGTCGGTCGCGATTTTGCCGGTCATCCCTATACACCCACGGGTAATCTGGATCGCAAAGGCCACCAAATTCTCGCGGTTGTCGATGCTGTTACCCAGGCAATCCGCTACCAGCCCGCGGTAGCCGATCTGGATCTTGATGTGCTGACCTCCTTACCGTTCCCTGATTTGCCCAATCAACAGAAACTGACGCTGGCCGTACAGGGCTTTGTGTGCGCCGCGGATACCACCTTGCAAGAACCACTGGCGCCCGTAGAACGCAGCGAGTTGGTTGGGATGGTGGATACCATGCTCGATCACCTGCGCCGCTTGCGGAACGCGTTGCCTGCACACCACGCTTGCTAGCCGTCCGGCGGATCGAAGTATCGCACGGCCTTCTCAAGCCACCTCCCTTGTCCCCTGAGATGGTACTTCAAGCACTACCCTGACCGTTGCCGTTTGCGGCTCCGGATACATAGTCCGCAAGAGGGCCAGATCGGCAGGGAAGTGGGCCAGCGGCAGATCGCCGGCGTGCGGTTGGATCGCCGCCAGGTACGGACCGGTACGGACCTGGTCCGCGGGGGCCAGGGTGTGTAACCACCAGGTAGTAAAGCTCCATAGGATCTCGTCGCCGTCCGGGGCGCCCGGCAGGCGGGTATCGGTCGCCGCGCAGCAGATTCCCGCCCCGCCCAGGATCCGCAGATGGGCTGGACGCAGCGGGCCGTGCCACCACGCGCGCAGGTCGTCCAGCAACAGCAGGATCGGCGGGGACGGTGCGCCGGCGAAGGCGCGGGCCTGGGCGGCGGCCACCAGGTTCAGCAACAGATATTCCGCGTACCAGCGGGCCAGCACCCGATCCCGGCCGGTGGCGTCCGCCGGCAGCAGGTGGGTCAGGGTTAGCGCGGCCGGTTGTGTGTTGAAGTAGTGCCCCGGCGCGGTCGTGCCTTGCCAGAGGGCCTGGAAGCCCGGCGCGTCCCACAGTGGTTGTAGCAGGGTGCAGAGGCTGTCACGGGCCGCCTGCTGCTGAGTGAGGGTGTTGCCCGTCCAGCGGCTCAGGGCGGCTGCTAGCGCCGCACAGGCGGTAGTATAGGTCTGGCGAGCTGTCGCGCCCGGCCCGCAGGCTGTCGCCAGATCGGCATCCTGCCACGCCTGGTATTCCGCGTCGAGCAGAGGGCGCAGATCCGCGCCCGTCTGCAGGTACTGATAGATCGTGGCCGGGGTCGGGACCGGGCGGGGCCGGGCGCCACTGAGGCGGGCGCGATGATGCGCGAGCAGCAGCACCACGGTTAGGTCATGTACGAAGACGCCTCCGGTGATCGTGCTCCAGGGCGCCACCCCCAGCCGGCTGAGGAACTCCTCAAACAGCGGTAAGGCGCTGGTCAGCGCCAGGTGCAAAGCGCCCCCTTCCGGGGTATAGCCGGGGGCGGGCGTGGGCGCCACCGCGAGCAGGTTGAAGCGTAGGCTGTTGCGCGGGTGCTGGCGATTGATCCAGGCCGGTTGGATGCCGGGGTCGAGCAAGATCTCCTGCATGGTGGGCAGGAGCCGGTGTTCCGGGTCCAGGGCCACCAGCGGCGCATCGAGAGCGCGCGCCTGGGCGGCTAGCGCTTCAAGCGGGCGATACCGTTGCGGGCCGGTGCCCAGACTCAGGAAATGCCCCTGCCAGATCCGGGGCGGGGTTATACCGTCAGCGGCAAGCGACACCCGTAGCGGCCCGCCTGTCACCGTGCTGATCCCCAGTTCCAGGTAGGGATCGGGCGGCACCGGCGCGGGGAGCGGCGGCAATTGGTAGGCGCGCCGGCTATCCAGGGGTGCCAGAGCCGGATCAGTCGTCGCCGGCAGCGGTAGCGGCGGGAGATGACCAGGGACCGGCCAGGGCGCGGCCCACGGGTAATGCGCCAGCACCCAGGTCCGCACCTGCGTCCAGGCGGGAGCGGCGGGGAGCCAGCGGATCCGCCGGAACGGCGCCGGCGGTACGCCCGGTCCCGCCCAGAGTAGCGCCCCGGCCTGCGCCCCCAGCAGCACCAGGCGCATCTCCGCCGGGGGATCCGTCGCCACCAGTTGTGCCCAGAGGGGCGCGGCGCGCGGGTCCTCGTCCGCTGCCGGCTCCCCGGCGATCCGCACTCCGGCAACCGCCATCGCGGGGGGCAGGCTGGGTGCCGGGCCGGGTTCGAGCCGGAGTTCCGGCAGGGCCTCGCCCAGCGCCGGCTCCAGCGCCGCGGTGAGTCGGGCGGGGATTTCCAGCCAGAGGCCGATCCCTTCCGGCTCACGGATCCAGCGCACGACCAGGGCCTCCCGGTCCAGCAACGCCAGCAGGCCCTCCTGCACAGCGGCCGGGTCGGGCGGCGTGGCGCTGTGGTAGCGGACCCGCACCCAGCAGCGCGCGCCCGCCCAGGGCCGCCAGATCTGGTAGGCGACCAGGCCGGCGGCGCCGACGAGCAGCGCCACGAGCAGGAGATTCGGCCCACCATGCAGCAGGCTCCCGCCGGTTACACCGGCCAGCAGGCCCAGACCGCTCAGCCGGCGCCGGCGTTGCCGGGGAGTCACGCGTCCACCTCCGGCCCGGTTTCCTCGGCGGGCGGGGCGGTGTCCCGGCGCGCGGGCCGGGGCCGGGCGAGTTCGTCGTTGCGGGCCGCCATCAAGGCCGCTTCCGTCTCTTGCAGAAACCGTCCCCACTTGGCGTGTTCGCTCCATTCATAATTCTCCACGGCGGCTTGCCCCACGGCGGCCTGGGCTTCCAGGTCGGGCGTGCCGCCCCCAAAGGGGAGTTTCGGGAGTTGCATGGTTCGCTCCTTACCGGGCGGTAGCGCTGACTACCGCTAGATACCCTCAAAGGCCGTGTACTCGTCCACCGACGGCTCCACGCGCAACTGGTAGTATTCCCGCCCGCATTTGTAGACGAAGCGGCCCGGTGGCGCGACGATGATGCCGTGCTTGTGGCTCTCGTTCAGGTGCGGGAAGAGCGGCAGCACTTTCTCCAGATCCTTGCCTTCCAGTTTGCCGATGAAGGCATACGGCGCGTTGGAGAGAATATCCTGGCCCATGGGGGTTTCGATATAGGTGTTCACGTTCTGGTCGGCCAGGATCATCGCCACCCCCCGCGTGCGGACCCGCTTGATCATGTTGTGGATCGCCGCGAGCACCACGGGTTGGTTGAGCAGGTGACGGGCTTCGTCCACCAGCACCAGCAACTCCCCCACCTGGGCGATCTTGCGGGTGTAGATATAGCGTTGCAGCCGCTGGAAGAGCACCGTGTAGATCCAGGGCTGATAGATTTCGTCGATCTCCAGCACGTTGAAGCAGATGATCCGGTGCTGGAAGCGCAGGTCCACATTGGTGGGCTGGTTGAAAATCGGAGCCAGGATGCTGGTCACGAACAGCCCGCCCAACTCGTCGGCCAACGCGCGCCCGGTGTCGGTATCAAGATCGCACAGCGCCCGGCACAGATCCTCCAGCCGGGGCGTCTCCGCCGGAGGTAACGGCTGCTCCCAGGGGTAGGGCGCGTACACGGCTTCCAGCGCGGCGTAGAGCGTGCGGGTTTCGGCGGTCGTGAACTGGCGGACTTTCCGCCCCTCGGCGCTGTCGGTCGCCGCGGCGTTAATGGCGCAGGTGCAGAGCAACGCCAGCAGATGCACGACGCCCACCACCTGCGACGCCGGACTAGGGAAGATCCGGTCCAGCACGTTGATCTGGGTGCGGCTGAAGTTCAGCGCGTGATAGGCGCAGGCATCTCGCCCCAACATGCGGTAGAGCCGTTCGCTGTGGCCCTGCGGCTCAATGAAGATGATCTGCTTGTTGTACAGGGCGTAGCGGCGGGCCAGGATCAATTCCAGGGTCGTTTTGCCGGCACCGGGCTGGCCCAGGATCACGGTGTGCGCCGCGTTGTACCCGGCGGTTTCGCGGGTGCGGGCGAACATATCGGTGAAGATCAGGTTGCCGCTATAGTCATCCACCCCGTACAACGGGCCGCGCGTGTCGTGGCGGCTGGGCAGCCCGATGATCCCGGTGAGGATGCCCACGCCGCCGCTCATCCAGGGCCAGTCGGGCGCCTGGGCGGGCAGGCGGCTGGGATGCGCCGGCGTAAAATAGGCCAGCATGGCGTCCTGCTGCCAGCGCGCGACGGCGATCTCGCACAGCCCGGCCAGCGTGCCCGCCACCTCATCGGCGTACTCCTTGAGCCGGGCGCGGGTGGGCGCGCGGATCGCCAACACCAGGCGGACCATGTGCAGCCGGCGGCCCTGGGTCAGCAGGTCGGCGGCGGCCTCTACATCGGGGAAGGCGGCGCGGGAGCCGGGGTCGAAGCCGCCGAACTGGGCCGGATTGACGATCTGGGCCTCCAGGCTGTTACGGGCCATGTGCAGCTTGAAGTTGGCCGTCGCCGGCGGCAGGGTGTCGATATCGATGGCCAGGGCGAGCGGGAAAGGTTGCTGGAACAGCGGGTGCAGCGCGTCGAGCGTCCAGTTGCCCTGGTAGGCGTGGGCATAGTACAGCCCGACATACGATTGATCGGGGCTGTCGGGATAAGGCCGCAGGTGGGTGGCCTCGGCATGCCAGTGGCCGGTGAAGACAGCGGGCAGTTGGGCCAGGTGCTCGACCGGACAGGTGAGAAACGTGCCGGCGGTGTTCCAGAAGGCCACGGGCGGTTGTGGCGAATGGGTCCAGGTGACGGCGCAGAAGTGGTTCTGGCGCAGATCGTTTTCGCCGGCGAGCGCCTGGAGAAAGCGGTATTGCTCCTCCAGGTGTTCGGCCTGCCAGCCGGCCTCCGGCGGGCAGGTCTGGAGCAGGTCGATGATGGTTTGCAAGGCCGGGGCGATGCTGGCCGGCGTGGACCAGGCCAGCAGCCGCAGCGGAAACCGCAGGGAGATGGCGAGGCGCTCGGCACTGCGGGCCAGCGCCTCCTGGCCGTTTGCGTCGGCGTACATCCCCATGTTATAGCCCAGCAGCCGCGCAACATGCGCGAATTGGGCGACGGGCGGGCGCGGAGTCGTGGTCAGGGTGGTCATGCCGTGATCCTCTCCTTCTCCGCCCCGGCTACGGCGTTGGGGAGATCATCCTCGGGTCCCGCCAACAGGAGCGGGGCATCGGCCAGGTCAGGCCGGTAGTAGGTCGTCATATCTACGTCGTAAGCGTGCGGGCGCAGGGTATGGCGAACGCCGTACCGGGCGGCGCGCGCCAGGTGCAGATAGATCGGCCACCCGGCCCAGCGGAAGGTGACGGCCGCGCCGGCCAGCACGCAGCCGGCGATAACCGGTAGGAACGGCAAACCGGGAAAGCGTTGGAGCAACATCATCGCGACGAACCCACCCGCGCCCATGCCGATCAGGTTGGCCTGGGAGAGACCGAGCAGCAGTTTCTGCTCACTAGTGCGGAAGATGTGGCGGATCGGTTTGTAGAACATCGTGACCTCCAGGGTCGCCGGCGGGGATCAGGTCCCCGCCCTACACGGCGTACCCGTCCGGTTATTGGACGGGGCAGCCCAGCGTGAAGCCGGTGAAGCCGGCCGCCTGCGCCAGCGTGGTGAGGCCCTGGCCGTTGTTCATAAGCAAGCCCAGCACAAACAGGCCGCCGACAATGCTGATGGCCCCGCGCGTCAGGTCGCCGCCCATGTGGCCGGAGAAGTGGCGCAAGACGAGCATCGCGCCATAGAACAGCACGGCCAGGCCAACGATACCGCCCACCCAGGCGATGCCGATGGCGAAGGCGTTGCAGAAGGGATTGGGCAACTGGGCCTGGCCCGGCGGGCTGAGGATCGGTCCCAGCAAGAACAGGCCGAACAAGCGGGCGTTGTTGCCCAGTGCTTCCAGGCGCGCGCCCAACCGCTGGGCAGGGGTTAGAGTGTGTTGGACGGTTGATTGCTGATTGTTGCGTTTCATTGAAGATCTCTCCTTTCAGTGGTTATGCTCTAATCGTTGGGTGGACGGTTGACTGGTTGGCTATTCATCGTTGTTCGATGCAGATACGCTAGGCGGCACGGTGGTCGGTGCCGGCCGGGTCGGTGGGGTTGGCGGCCTCGCCTCCTGCGTGGGTGTTGCCATCGACGGCAGGATCTCATGACCGTGGAGATAGAGGCGGTGGTCCGAAGTGTCGTAGCGGACCAGGATCGTCAGGCCGAGCGCCGTGCTGTTGTACACATCGGTATCGGTACGGGCCACCGTGCGGACGCTATCGATTGCAAAGGTGCGGGTGGTGATCACGCCGGTATCGCTGCTCATGGTCAGTTGGACCGGCAGCCGGGTGCCCGCGTGGAGCCGGTCCACGAAGCCGCCGGCATTCGGATCGGTATCCAAGGCCAGGAAGAAGGTCAGGTTAACCAGGCTGCCGGCCAGCCAACTCGCATAGAGGGAGTCATCCGCGACGACCCAATTCTTATTGTGATTAAGCCCGGTGGGCGAGACGACGAAGCTGCGTCCCGCCAGCTTGAGGGTCATCGGCGTGAGCGTGGTGGGCGTCGTCTGCGCGCCGATGCACCTCGAGCATCGCCAAGGCCGACGGATCTGGCTCGGCACGCGC
>CBJNAR010000052.1:0-10213 GCA_966434075.1 uncultured bacterium | reverse complement strand
AATCGAAAACAGCTTATTTAATCGCCTTTTAGTACCTGATAGCTGATAGCTGACGGCTGACGGCTAGCTTGAAAGAGGATCTCTTATGTTTAAGTGGCTGGGAAACTTTGTCGACTCCCAGGACAAAGAGCTTACCAGGCTGCGCAAGATTGTCGCCGCCGTCAACGACGAGATCGAGGAGTTGCTGACGGACCAACTGGCGGCGCTGGCGGCGCTACGCACCGACCTGCACACGCTCATCCATCGCGAGAGCAACGCGAGGCGGGTGCTGCCCGACTTGCTGCGCGAGTCGCTGGCCGAGGCCACGACCACCGTCCAGAGCCTGACCGCCCAGGCCCCGGAACTGCGCCGGGTGATCGAGGTGGGCGAGGCGACCACGCGCAACATGAACGTGCTGCTCGCCGACAGCCGCCAGCTTGCCCAGCTCATGGCCGAACTGGCCCGGCGCACGGGCGACCGCCAGGAGGTGGAGGCCAACATCGCCGACCTGAGCGACCGCATCCTCACCCAGTTGCGCGCGTTCAGCGCGGATCGCCCGGCCATGGAGGCGGTGACGAGCCGCCTGCAGAACCTGGAGGATCGCAAGAGCGGGCGGGCCACGCCGGACGAAATCGGCAAGATGGTGGAGCAGACCTCCACGGCCCTGGAGCCGGAGATCGCCGGCTACTTCCGCCGCCTGCAAGATCTGCTCGACGGGTTACGCCACGCTACCGCGCTGCTGGCCTTGCTCGGCGACACGTCGCTGGCGGGCGGGCAGGCCGCCGAGGTGGACCGCGGTCCGCACCCCCTGGAGGGGATGCGCGCCGAGCAGGCCGCCGTCGCCGGAGATCGCGACAAGCTGCGCACGGCGACGCGCGCCCTGGTGGACGCGCTACAAGCCAACGACCTGATGAAGCACCTACAGCGCCAGGGGCTGTTGCTGCCGGGCGAACTGCTGGCGGCCGCCGGGCCGGTGCCGTCCGCCGCCGTGGCAAATACAGCAGGCGGGGGCGGGCTGTTTGGTCGCCGCAAGTCGGCGCCCGCACCCGTCCCGCTCACCCCGCAGCAGGGCATCGCCGCGGGCACGGTGCGCGCGCCCAAAGACGACCTGGCCGACCTGCTGACCTGGCAGGAGGCCGCCGCCGAGACCCTGCTGGCGCTGACCGCCGTGGCGTTGGGGCGCGCTGAAGCCGGCGAGACCCCGCAGGCCACGCTGGCCGAGCTACAGGCCCGCTTCGCGGCGCGCACCGACCGCCTGCAAGGCAACATGGCCGTGGTGCGCGGCCAACTGCTGCGCGCCCGCACCGACCTCTGGCAGACCTACCAGGATCGCCTGGAAGCCGACTTCCCCGAGGCCGTGGGTCCGTTCCTGGAGGCGCTGGCCGCCTTGCAGGAGCGCCAGGACGCCCTCCTGGCCGAACTCGACGCCGAGGAGGAGGCCGGGCTGAACCCGCCGCTGGCCGTCAAGCCGCTGCATCTCCAGCAAGTGATGACGGCGCGCGACAATCTGATCGAAGACTTCTTCCGCCGCTTCCACGCCGACCTGCGTACCGCCGGGGATCGCGAGCAGGCCGACCGCTTGCGCGCCCTGCAGACCGAATTCAGCGAGGCCGACCGGAAGCAGGAACAGGATCTGCTCAACGAAGTTCTGCCCGTCGTGTTTGCTTGCATCTGGGACGCGGCGCGCCGGGCCATCGGCCTGCGCCCCGCCGACGTGCAGTTCATGGGCGGGATCACGCTGCACGAGGGCAAGATCGCCGAGATGAAGACCGGCGAAGGCAAGACGCTCGTCGCCACGCTGCCGCTCTCGCTGAACGCGCTCACCGCCCGCGGCGTCCACCTGATCACGGTCAACGAGTACCTGGCGAAGCGCGACAGCGACTGGATGGGGCCGGTCTATGCCCTGCTCGGCCTGACCGTCGGTGTGATCCTCAACGACATGACCGCGTATGAGCGGGTGGGCGAGTACAAGGCCGATATTACCTACGGCACCAACTCCGAGTTCGGCTTCGACTACCTGCGCGACAACACCGCGCCGGGGCCGGAGCAGGTGGTCCAGCGCGGCCATCACTTCGCCGTTGTCGACGAGGTGGACAACATCCTCATCGACGAAGCCCGCACCCCGCTGATCATCAGCGGCCCGTCGCAGAACACCAGCGATGTGCATGAGAAGGCGGCGGCTTTCGCCCGCACCCTGGTCGCCAAGCGCGACTACGAGGTGGACGAGAAGTCGCGCAGCGCCGTGTTCACCGACGAAGGCGTGGAGCGCGCCGAGCAGTTCTTCCACATCACCAACCTGTACCACCCCGACAACTTCATGCTGGTCTACGGCCTGGACAACGCGCTCAAGGCGCACGCCCTGTTCCGCCGCGACCGCGATTATGTGCTGATGCAGGACGGTAAGATCATCTCGCCGGGCGAAAAACTGAACCCCAAGCAGCCCGTCGAAGTGGTCATCGTGGACGAGTTCACCGGCCGCCCGATGGAAGGCCGCCGCTACTCCGAGGGGCTGCACGAGGCCATCGAGGCCAAGGAAGGCATCCGGGTGCGCGGCGAGAGCCAGACCTACGCCACCGTCACCATCCAGAACTACGCCCGCATGTACCAGAAGCTGGCCGGCATGACCGGTACGGCGCTGACCGAGGCGGAGGAGTTCTACAAGATCTACAAGCTCGAAGCCACCGCGATCCCGACGCGCCTGCCCATGGTGCGCCAGGACTTCCCCGACCGGGTCTACAAGACCGAAACGGCCAAGTTCCGCGCCGTGGTCGAGGAAATCAAGGAAATCCACGAGCAAGGCCGCCCGATCCTGGTCGGTACGGTTTCCATCGAGAAGTCCGAAGAATTAGCGGCCATGCTCAACGCCGAGGGCATCGACCACAGCGTGCTCAACGCCAAGCAGCACGAGCGCGAGGCGAGCCTGGTGGCCCAGGCCGGTCAGCGGGGCGCCGTGACCATCGCCACCAACATGGCGGGCCGCGGTACCGACATCATCCTGGGCTTTGGCGTGGCCGAACTCGGCGGCCTGCATATCGTCGGCACTGAGCGCCACGAGAGCCGGCGCATCGACAACCAGTTGCGCGGGCGCGCCGGTCGCCAGGGCGACCCCGGCTCGTCGCGCTTCTATGTCTCCATCGAAGACGAGATCATGCGCCGGTCCGGCGTCAACCAGAACATCGTCAACTCGCGCGTGTTCAACGCGCTCTGGGAAGAGGATATGCCCATCGAGCATAACCTGATCTCCAAGAGCGTGGAGACGGCGCAGACCAAGATGGAAGGCTACAACTTCGACCTCCGCAAACACCTGGTCGAATACGACGACGTGGTGAACACGCAGCGCGACGTGATCTACAAGGAGCGCCGCTATGTGCTGACCCAGGGCGAGCCGCGGACCATCGTGCTCGACATGCTGGCCGAAACGGTGGACGACCTGGCGAATCCCAACCGGGTGGGCGCCAATCCCGCCGCGCCGCCCCCCACGACCCCGCGCAAGAAGGGCCAGATCGACGCCGAAAGCCTGTTCGCGGCCCTGGCCGAGACCTTCAGCGAGGACGTGACCCGGCGCATGGCCCATCACCTGCTGCGCGACCATGTCGCGGCGCTGATCGAGGCCGGGAACCGCGAAGCCGTCGGCGACGAACTGGCGACGATCGCGGCGGAGGCGGCCGCCGGGCGGCTCGACCTGGTGCAGGGCGCCATCGACCGCGACCTGCGCGCCTTCTACCATGTCGATGACCCGATGTACGAGATGGTGCAGCAGGACAGCTTCGACTACAACAAATTGCTGAAGATCATGGCGGCCATCCTGCCGCTGCCCGCCGACCTCACCGCGCCCGACCTGGAAGGCATGCAGTACGACGAGGCCAAGCAATACTTCGGCGATCTGGCTGCCGCCGAGTTTGATCGCCAGTTCGCCGATCGCCTGGCCGAGGTGCAGCACGCCGCGCGGGTGGCCGCCGAGCGCGGCGACGCCCATACCCTGGCCGTGCAGGCCGGGGTCACGGAGGAGTTGAGCAGCGACGCCGAGCTTTCGGAGGCCGAGCGCGAAGCCGGGGCTTTGCTCGACCTGGTGGACAGCGCGTTCCCGCTGAGTCCCGCGTCGGCGGCGGCCCGGCTGCCCATCGATCCGGGCAGCACCATGGGCGCCCAGGAACTGCCGCGCATCATCGGCGGCCAGTTGGAGCAGATCTATGCCGAGGTGCAGGAACGCCTGGGCCAGGACTTTATCCTGCAAAACGCCCACGTGCCGCTGCTGGGTATGGTCGACCACAGTATCCCCGCCCCGGTGTACCGCGAGATCGAGGATGTGGTGGGCATGGAGACGCTGGAGGCGATGGAGTTGCAGCCACTGGGCCAGTTGGAGCCGGAGATCCAGGCGCTGGTGCGCGATGCCTTCGTCAAGCACCAGGAGTCGCGCTGGATCATCCATGTCATCGACCAGCTCTGGACGCGCCACCTGACCACGATGGAGGGCCTGCGCCAGTCGATCGGCTTGCAGGCGTATGCGCAGAAGGACCCGCTGGTCGAGTACAAGCGCAACGCCTACGAACTGTTCGATGAGTTGAAGGCCGAGATCCGCCAGCTCGGCACGCGCGTGCTGAGCCTGCGCATCGAGCCGGCGGCCGCCCCGGCGCCGCCGCCGCAACAGCAGCCCGCGCGCAGGGAAGCCGCGCACAAAGAACCCGCCAGGGCACCGCAAGCCGCGGTGGCCGGTATGATCGGCGCGGGCGCCGCCGCGGATGGCGCGAGCCAGGGCAACGGCGCCGCGCGGGGCGGGAACGCACCGCGCCCGGCCCAGCCGCAACAACTGCCGCGCGGCAAGCGCCACGGTAAAGGCAGCCCCGCCGCGGTCGGCGCCAGCACCGGCAACAAAACGCCGGGCCGCAACGACCCCTGCCCCTGCGGCAGCGGGCGCAAGTACAAGTTCTGCCACGGGCGCTAACGCCCGGCACACGACGGGGCTGCCTGCGGGCGGTCCCGTCCACACAGTTTGCACGCTTTGATTAGTGTCATGCTATTGTCATGGAGTGGATGCTATGGCAAACGAAGATCTATCCAAGCGGATCGCCTTCAATCCTAGAATCATGGTCGGCAAGCCTGTCATTCGCGGTACCCGCATACCGGTCGAACTGGTAGTGCGTATGGTCGCCCAGGGTGTCGCTGAAGCAGAGATTCTGCGCGAATACCCCCGGTTGCAGCGCGAAGATATTCGGGCTGCGGTGCTGTATGAAGGACAGTGTGGGCAGAAGTAGCAAACCGGATCGAATAACGAAAAGCAAAAGGGGCCGCCTGCGGGCGGCCCCTTTTGTTTGTATGCGCCCTGGCCTCAGCGGACAACCGCGACGAGAGCCAGGCCGATGAGATTGAGCCAGGCCATGCCGATCAGCACCAGGCTGATCGCACCCACTTTGAGGGCCCGGCCCGGTAGTGCCTGCAGGCCCCCGGTCAGGAGCATGCCGGCGGGCAGCAACAACAGGAACACGTAGCGCCCCTGGGCCTGGAAGGCGACCGTCCGGTTAAACTGCACGAAGCTGATCAGTAGCGCCACGGCCACGGCGGCCATGACCACTCCCGCTTGCCAGGCCACGGGCGCGACCGGGCGGCGCCGGGCTACCCACAATCCGATCCGGACGAGTGCCACCACCCCGGTCAGGGTGAGCAGCCCGGCGGTGACAGTGCCGGCCTGGGCATACAAGTCGGCCGGCAGGCTCATGTCCATCCAACCGAAGCGCCCCCAGATGCTTTCCCAGAGCGAGCGCAGGAACTCGGCACGGCTGGCGGGTACCTCCAGGTGCAGTTTGACGAAGGCCGCCCCGCCTGTATAGAACAGCAACGCATCGCGGGTGCCAGTCGGCTCGCCATAGAGGATCACGTTGCGCACCAGCCACCACCCGCACACGGCCAGCGTGCCGGCGACGGTTCCGGCCGTCAGCGCCGCCACGCGGCCCACACGGGCGGGCCAGGTTGCCGCCCGAAACGCCGGTCCGGCGCGAAAGAGCAGCACCAGGGCCAGGCCGGGCACCAGCGCCACCGCCGTCAGCTTGGCAAGGACGGCCAGTCCCAACGCCGCGCCGGCGCCCAGCATCCAGGGATCGGCGCGCGGATCGCGTAGCCCGCGAAACCAGACGTAGTACGCCAGGGCCGCCGCAAACGCCGCCGCGCTGTCGTTGCCCACTGAGGCGCTGTTGAAGCAGAATTGCGGCAACAACATGACCACCCCGGCGACGGCAATCGCCCAGTGGGGCGCTCCCGGCACGACCTCCCGGACGGCGGCCCAGCAGAAATAGACTGTCGCCGACCCAAACGCCGCCGCCACGACGGAACCGGTATAGAGCAAGGTCTGCGGCACCGCGGGGAAGGGCAGGCCGGCGAACGCCGCCACGAGATAGAAGAGGGGCGGCTGGGACGACTCGTAGGGCAACAGGGTATAGGGGTCGGTGCGCCCCAGCCCCATGGCATACGCTTTGACCGCCGGGTTCTCCGGCGGGCCGACAAGGCGCCAGTTGCCGTCCACGACTGCAAAATGGACCTCGGGCAAGATATGATCCTGGCGCACCTGCATAATCGCCTGCAGGTGGGCGGGGGCATCCGGGGTGTTCAGCGGCTTGATCGCGGCCAACCAGAACAGGCCTAGCAGAAAGCTCAGGCCCGCGAGGGCCAATCCCGGTTGCCGGCTCGTTCTAGTGCGGGCCGGGCGGGCAGGTGGTTGCCCGGCTGCCGGCGGGCGCAAAGGGTGGTGCGGTGTGGGGGGCGGTGCTTGCCCGCGCGTGCGGCGGACCGGCAGCGTGGTCGACAAGGGGGGCAGGGAGGGCGGTATTACAGGCTCCGGCGAGGGATTAGACCGCTTCAGCATGGGCTTCCTTCATGACAGCGGGAACGATGACAGCGGGATGCGCTTTATTATACCCGACTTCTACAGGCACCGGGAACCACGCGCTTGCGTTATAATAGCGCGGGCCAGGCATATGAGGTTGACAAATCAGCACAGATGTTCTATAATTGAAGGTGAGTGTTTAGCCTGCACGGTCGCCGGAGTGTGCTCAGGCGCCGCTAGCAAAGGATTGTGTGAATGGCTCGCCGCAGTGTGACGACTTTAACGAAGAGTGACGAACAAGACCCCATTGAGACCGTTAGCAGCAGCCCGGCCACCCCGGTGGCGGGCGCAGGAGACGAAGTAGTGGCCGCGAATGTAGAGCCGATGCCCGCCGGCGCCGAGTCGGGCCTGAGCGCCCTCCCGCCCGAGATCGACGAGTCGGGCCTGAACATCACCCCCGGCGCGCTGCGCCAGATGGTGGCGCTGGAGGAAGAACGCCGCGAGATTATCCGGGAGTTCATCGCCCGCAACCTGAAGTCGGGCACCGACTTCGGCACGATCATGGCCGGGCGGCGCGAGACCAAGCCGAGCCTGTTCAAGCCCGGCGCGGAGAAGATCTGCCTGCTGTTCCAGTTACGCCCCAAGTTCACGCCCGACCGCGCGACGCTGGCCATGGCGGGCAACCCGCCCGGCCTGTTCGCCTACGTCTGCCGCCTGATCGACCGCCAGGGCCGCATCGTCGGCGAGGGCCGCGGGGCCGCCGACCTGAGCGAGCGCAACGGCTGGACGGTGAACAACGCGATCAAGATCTGCGAGAAGCGCGCCCAGGTGGACGCCGTGCTGCGCGTGGCCGGCATTTCCGAGATCTTCACGCAAGATCTGGAAGACATGGAGCAGCGCCAGGCCCTGGAGCATGAAGCCGCATCCGGGCGGGCGCCCTACAGCAACGGCAACGGGGCCGGCACCCACGAACCGTCGCGCCCGGCTTATGACGCGGGGGCGCGGAGCCGCAACTCGTACGTGAGCGAGGCCCCCGCCGCCCCGAGCGCCCGCCCGACCCCCGCCGCTGAGCGGACCGAACCGGCGGAGCGCGCCGCCGCCCCCGCGGCTGGGGACGACGACCTGTGTACCGATCAGCAGCAGCGGGCCATCCGCGCCCTCCTGCCGCGCGCCGGCATCAGCGAGGACGAACTGGTAGGCAAGCTGGGCGTCGCCACGGTGGCCGAGTTGACGCGCACCAAGGCGGCCCGCGTGATCGACCGGCTGACGGCCAACGCCCGCGAGCGTAGCCAGAAGGCCGCCGTCTAGCCTCTGCCCGCGCAAAACGCCCGCCCGGTTGCCCCTGTTCGGGGGCCGGGCGGGCGTTTTTATTGCCCGCTAGACGCGCGGGAAAGGCACCACCCAGATCCAGATCACCAGGGCGAAGACCGCTCCCGCCGCCACGGTGAACAGGTGGAAGATCTCGTGGAAGCCCAGCACGCGGGGGAACGGGTTGGGCCGCTTGCGCCCGTAGACCACCGCGCCCAGCGTGTAGAGCACCCCGCCCAGCACCATCAGCGCGATGGCTTCCACCGGCAGCACGGCAAAGAAGGCCGGCAGTGCCAGGATGGCGACCCAGCCCATGCCAATGTAGAGGCCCGTGCCCACCCAGCGCGGCACGCGCGGCGTGAACACCGAGAGCCCGATCCCCGCCGCCGCCAGCACCCAGATCAAACTCAAGATCGTCGTGCGCACCCAGTCGGTCAGCACGTTGAAGCAGAGCGGCGTATACGTCCCCGCGATCAGCACGAAGATGTTGGCGTGGTCCACCGAGCGCAGGACGCGCTGGACCTGGGGTCGCCAGTGGCCCATGTGGTAGACCGCGCTGACCGTGTAGAGTTCGATCATGCTCAGGCCGAAGATGAGCATCGAGATCAGGCGCGGCAGGTCGTTGCGGCTGCGCCAGCACAGCGCCACAGTCACGATCACGGCGCCCACGGCCGCCGCGGCGTGGATGCGGCCGCGCAGCAGCGGCTTGGGCAGGGCCGGCGCGACTGCCGCGCCGGCTGGTTGTTGGGTCATCGATTACTCCTTGTGCCGGCCCGGTTCTCAGGGGCCGGCTCTCCAGGATCGGGCGCGGCTGCCAGTCCAGGGTGGGGGATGGGCCACGCCTCGGGTCCAGGGGCGCTCCGCCCGCAGATGTAGGCGGGCCGGGTCTCCCGGTCCGTTACCCGCCCGGACAATCGCGGGGCCGGGGGATACCACCCCCCGCCGATGCGCGAATTCCCGTATCCAGGTAAGATTACACCATCAACAACACGGTGTCGACCCCAGGCCGGCACACACGACCGGAGAACCCGGAGAAAGGATACGGAGATGATTACGCACGAGTATCTCTTAGACCGCCTGAGTCGCGAGATCACGGCCGAGCGGGTCCAGGAAGCCAAAAACGCACGCATGGCGCGGATCGTCGCCGCCTTCCGCCGGGAGAACGCCGAGCAGGAGGCCAAGCGCCAGACCATTCGCCGCGAAACTGCTTCCAAAGCCACCGCTTAACCGTTCCTCGCTTATCTCAGGCCCGTCCAGCCTGGGAAGTCTACCCAGGCTTCCCCGCCGGACGGGCCTTTGCATGTCTATCGTGAGCGGTCGCGACCCCGATCGGTGGCGCGACCGGCCTTGGAAGAAAGGAAACGGCCATGAGCCCCAATGAATTCATGTTGTCGCAACTGAGCCGGGAAATCGTCGCGGATCGTCTGCGCGAAGCCGAGCAGGCCCGCAGCGCCCGCCTCATCGCCGCCCTGCGCCGGCTGCAGCCGCGCAAACGGCAGTCGCCTCCCGGCCCGGCCCCCGCGCCGCGCAAAGCGCCGGTCTAGCCTCCCACCAGGGTCGCAGGCCGCCCGCCCGCCCGCGCCTGGATCGCTCGGTCTGCAGACCGATCCGGGCACCGATCCTGGCGACCGATGCCCGGCAGGCGAATGTGGTAGCGGCGGATACCGCGCCGTTCCGATGTGCCGGCAGCGCGCCGGTGCTAAGATAGAACGGTAACGAAACACAGAACATAACACATCTGAGGAGAAAGGACACCACGATGAACACGAATGACTATTTGCTGAGCCAGATGAGCCGCCAGATTCACGCAGAGCGCGTGCGCGCCGCGCAGGATGCCCACTTGGCCCGCCTCGCTGCCGCCTTCCGCCGGCTGCGCCCCAGCAAGTAAGCAATCAGCATCGGAACGCCCCGCGGCGTGCCCCCATGGGGGACCGGCGGGGCGTTGCTGTGTCTGCCGTGCGCTGGAATAGTGGTCAGTCGCCGAGAGCCACCTGCTTGACGCGCTCGACCAGGGCCTCGGCCACCACGTCGTCGTCGTTCCAGGGGCCCAGCGCCGTGACTTCGACGCCGCTGCGCTCGGCGGCGGGCCGCAGAATGGCCGGGATGTCGTAG
>CBJNAR010000051.1:0-10218 GCA_966434075.1 uncultured bacterium | reverse complement strand
TCGCCCGCGCCAACTTTGTCGAGCACCTGCTGATCCTGGCCGCCGGGCATCTCCCCGACCTCGGCGTGCCGGGCCGGGCGACGCCCGACGCCCTGATGGCCGCGCTGCTGGATCGCGCCTTGCCCGGCGCGCCGCCCGCCGCGCTGCACGGCCCGCTCGTGACCTACCTCGGCGGCGCGACCGGCCCGCTCAAGCTCGCGGGCCTGTGGCGCCTGGTGCTCAGCAGCCCCGACTACCAGTTGAACTAGGAGGACGCGATGGCGCTGACGCGACGCGAATTCTTGAAGAACGGCATCCAGCTTGCCGCGCTGGGCGTGGTCGCCCCCGCGTTCCTGGTCAAAGCAGCCTACGCGATCAGCGATGCGGTGCCCGCCATTCCCGACGATCCCGGCGCCGGCGGGGGATCGCCCGACCCGCGCGCCCGCAACGTGCTGGTGGTCGTGCAACTGAGCGGCGGCAACGACGGGCTGGGCACCGTCATCCCCTATGGCGACCCGGAGTATTACCGCGTGCGCCCGCACCTGGGCGTGCCGAAAGACCAGGCGCTGCCGCTGGCCGGGCGCATGGGTCTGCATCCCGCGCTGAAGAACCTGCGCGACCTCTACGGCAAGGGCCATGTGGCCGTGCTGGAGAGCGTCGGCTACCCCAACCCGAACCGCTCGCACTTCCGCGCCATGGAGATCTGGCAGACGGCGCGGCCCGACGTGAACGAGCCGACCGGCTGGCTGGGCCGCCTGCTGGCCGGGGACGACTGCGAGGACGCCATGTGCCGGCTGCGCGGGCTGAACGTCGGCCCCAGCCTGCCGCGCACGCTGTACACGGAGACGACGGTGGTGCCCTCGCTGACCAACGTGCAGAGCTACCAGTTCCGCACCGACGGCCGCTTCAGCCGCGACCGCCAGGCCCAGATCGACGCGATCCACCACCTGTGTACCCAGCCCCACAGCGGCGGCGTGGGCGATTTCGTGCGGCTGGCCGCGCTGCAAGCCCTCGACAGCGCGGATCTCCTGCAACAGATCGCCGGCCCCACCGATCAGCAGGTGGTCTATCAAAATAACCCCTTCGCCGAGGGACTGCGCCTGATCGCCAAAGTGATCGCCGCCGACGTGGGGGCGCGGGTGTTCTACATCTCGCTGGGCGGCTTCGACACCCACGCGGCGCAAGCCCGCAAGCACAACGAACTGCTGGCGGACCTGGACGAGGGCATCACCACGTTCTACCAGGCGCTCGAATCTTCGGGGCACGCCGGCCGGGTGTTGCTGATGACCTTCTCGGAGTTTGGGCGGCGGGTGGCCGAAAACGCCAGCGAGGGCGCCGACCACGGCACGGCGCTGCCGATGTTCCTGGTCGGCGGCGCTGTCAAGGGCGGCTTCTACGGCAGCCCGCCCAACCTGACCCAACTGGTGGACGGCGACATCACCCACCAGATGGACTTCCGCGGGGTTTACAGCACCATCCTGCGCAACTGGATGAGCGTGGACCCCGCCAAAGTCATCGAAGGCAGCTTCCCGCTGCTCGACTTCGTGCAAACGGCGGTCGCGCGCTAATAAGGGGTTGCGGCAGGGCGGGCGGCGATCCGTGCGCTAGAACTGGTAGCCCTGCTCGACCCAGTAATGCCAGTCGGAGATACCCTCCTGGGTATCCTCGTCCACGTCGATGCCCTCCAACTGTATCAGGGGCACGGCCAGATCGCGCTTCTGCCAGCGAATCTTCACATACATTTCGTGATCGATCTCGTCTTCTCCCGGCATGCCGATCACCTGGACGATTTCACCGACCTCCAACGGCGATTTGAGGCGGGCCTTGATGCAGCGCGCCTTAAAGGGGAAGTGCAGCTTTTCTTCCAGGTAGTAGTACCAGCTCATCACCTGCTCTTCCTCGTCGTAAGCATCGGGCATGATGTCCATAGCGAGGTGATGTTCCCAGGCTTCATTCCGTTCGCGGGGCATGGCACTTCCTCCTCCGCAACTACCGGCATGGTGGCATAGCAATCCGCCGGATAGGGCTGCGGGCGGGCCGGTTTCAAACCGGCCCCTACAACCGCCGGCGCACTGAGGCCGGCGATCTGCCTGATTCACCGATCACCGACCACCGACTACTGACCACTGATCACTGATCACTGACCACTGACCACTGACCACTCGTCCCCTAATCGAACTCCACGTCGTGCGGGTGGCTTTCGCGCAGGCCGGCGGAGGTGATGCGGGTGAAGCGGGCTTTCTCGTACATTTCGTCCAGGGTGAAGGCGCCGCAATAGCTCATGCCGCTGCGCAGCCCGCCCACCAGTTGCGTCAACACCTCGTGGGCGCTGCCGCGATAGGCGACCAGCGCCTCCACGCCTTCGGGCACCACGTCGCTGACCCACTCGTCGTCGGCGCCGGGGTCCAGGCGCTCGCGCTTGCGGCGGTCTACCGTGGCGGCCAGCGAGGCCATGCCGCGATAGTGCTTGTAGCGCCGCCCGCGGCGCGTCAGCGGGCGACCGGGGCTTTCGTCGGTTCCGGCCAGCATCCCGCCGATCATCACGGTGTGCGCACCCGCCGCCATGGCTTTGGTCAGGTCGCCCGATGCCTTGATGCCGCCGTCGGCGATGATCGGGATGTTGTGCGCCCGCGCCGCCCGCGCGCATTCCCAGACCGCCGTGAACTGGCCCACCCCGGCCCCCGCCACGATGCGCGTGGTGCAGGCCGAGCCGGGCCCCACGCCCACCTTCACCGCGTCCACCCCGGCGGCGATCAGGTCGAGCGTGCCCTCGGCGGTGGCGACGTTCCCGGCGATCAATTCGACCTGCGGCCAGCGGGCGCGCACCTCCTTCGCTACTTCGATCACCTGCTCGCTGTGGCCGTGCGCGATATCGATCACCAGCACGTCGGCGTCCTCCGCCAGCAGCGCCGCCGCTCGGACCATATAATCGCCGATCACGCCGATAGCGGCCCCGACCAGCAGCCGCCCGCGCCGGTCCTTGGCCGCGCCCGGATTCTCGCTGATGCGTAGCATGTCGCGCGCCGTGATCAGGCCCACCAGCCGGCCATGCGTATCCACCAGCGGCAGCTTGTCGATCTTTTGCTCGGCGAAGATCTCGGCGGCCTTGTCCGTGCTCACGTCGGGCGGCCCGACCACGAGCCGGTCGAGCGGGCGCATCACGGTCTCGACAGGGCGCGTGCGGTCGCGGGCGAATTGCACGTCGCGTGTTCCCACCATGCCGACCAGGGTGCCCGTGCTGTCCACGACCATGAGCGTGCCCACATCGTAGTCGTGCATGAGGTCCTGGGCGTGGGCGATGGAGTCGGTGGGGCGGCAGGCATAGGGCTGGTCGATCACGAAGTTCTCGGCGCGCTTCACGCGGCGCACCTCGGCGGCCTGCTGCTCCACCGGCAGGAAGCGGTGGATGATGCCGATGCCCCCGGCGCGCGCCATGGCAATCGCCATGGTCGACTCGGTCACGGTGTCCATGTTGGCACTGTCCACCGGGATCTGCAGCCGCACATGGCGCGAAAGCTGCGCGCTCACGTCCACCTGCTTGCGCGAGCGCACGGCGGTCCGTTGCGGCACCAGCAACACATCGTCATACGACAGGGACAGGGGTATTTCGTCCATTCGGGTCTCCTTGGTCAGTGGTCAGTGGTCAGTGGTCAGTGGTCAGTGATTAGCCGTGAGTGATCTGCCGGGGGCACCGCTGCGCGGGGTCTAAGCCCGTGCGTAACAATTCAGCGGTCTGCACTCAACTGACCACTGACCACTGACCACTGACCACTGACCACTCGTCACCGCGCCGCCGCGATCTCGTCCAGGGCCGCCGGGTTTTCCAGGGCCGACGTGTCGCCCAGCGGTTCGTCCAGGTAGCGCTTGCGCACCAGGCGGCGCAGGATCTTGGCGTTGCGCGTGCGCGGGATGTCGCCCACGAAGCGCACCGCCTCGGGCTTCAGCGACTTGCCCAACTGGTGGACGATGGCCGCCTCGATCTCGCCGCGCAAGGCGTCGCCCGGCGCGTAGTTCGGACGTAGCATAACAAAGACCACGACCACCTCGCCCTTGAGCGCGTCGGGCACGCCGATGGCCGCGGCCTCGGCCACGGCGGGGTGTGAGACCGCCGCCGACTCGACCTCCGCCGGGCCGACGCGCTTGCCGGCCACCTTGATCGTGTCGTCGGAGCGGCCCAGGATGTACCAGAAGCCGTCCTCGTCGATGAGCGCCCAGTCGCCGTGGACCCAGACATGAGGGAAGCGCGACCAGTAGGTCTCGATGTAGCGGTCGGGGTCTTGCCAGAAGCCGCGCGTCATGCCGACCCACGGCTGGCGGATGACCAGTTCGCCCACCTCGCCGCGCACCGGGCGCCCGCCGGCGTCCACCACGTCGGCGGCCATGCCCGGCACCGGCGCGTTGAACGAGCAGGGCTTGAGCGGCAGCAGCGGGTTGCAGCAGAGGATGCCGCCCGAAATCTCGGTGCCGCCCGAATAATTGAGGATGGGCCGCTTGCCCTCGCCCACCACATCGAACAGCCAGCGCCAGGGGTCGGGGTTCCAGGGTTCGCCGGTGCTGCCGAAGAACAGCAGGCGGCTCAGGTCGTGCGCCTTCACCCAGTGGTCGCCCAGGCCCATGAGCGAGCGGACGGCGGTGGGCGAGATGCCCAGGTGTGTCACGCCGTGGCGCTCGACCAGCGCCCACAGCCGGTCGGGCTGCGGATAGCCGGGCACGCCCTCGTAAATCATCAGCGTGGCGCCGAGCATCAGGCTGCCGGAAATCGCCCACGGCCCCATCATCCAGCCGATGTCGGTGATCCAGAACAGCACGTCGCCCGGCTGCAGATCGAAGCCGTGGGCCATGTCCTGCGCGCCCTTGATCGGGAAGCCGCAATGGGTATGGACCGCGCCCTTGGGCCGCCCGGTGGTGCCCGACGTGTAGATGATCATGTAGGGGTCTTCGGCGTCGGTCTGCTCGGTGGCGCACTCGGCGCTTTGCTGCGGCACCAGTTCGTCCCACCAGACATCGCGCCCGGCGGTCCACGGCACATCCCGGCCCAACCGGCGCACCACCAGCACATGCTCCACCGTGGGGCTGGCGGCGGCGGCCTCGTCGGCGGTCTCCTTCATCGGCACCTGCCCGCCCCGGCGATAGAAGCCGTCGGCGGTGATCAGCAGGCGCGCGCCGCAGTCGCCCAGGCGCGTGGCTACCGCCGCGCCCGCGTAGCCCGAGAAGATAGGAATGTAGATCGCGCCGATCTTGGAGACGGCCAGGGTGGCGATCACGGTCTCCGGCACCATGGGCATGAACACGCCTACGCGGTCGCCCTTGCCGATGCCCAGCGCCTTGAGCGCGTTCGCCGCCTGGTTCACCTGGGCCGCCAGTTCGGCATAGGTCAGGGTGGTGACGGCGCCGTCTTCGCCTTCCCAGATCAGCGCGGTGGCCTGCGGGCGCAGCCGCTCGGCGTGCTTATCCACGGCGTCGTGGACATAGTTGTAGCGGCCGCCGGGGAACCAGCGCGGCCACTCGATGCCGCGCGACAGGTCCACGACTTTGGTGTAGGGCTGGAACCACTCCAGGTCCAGGTCCTGCACCACGGCGTCCCAGAACCAGGCGATGTCGCTGGTCGAGCGCTCCATCAGTTCGGCCACGGAGGCGATGCCGTGGCGGTCCATGAAGCGGCGCAGGCGGCTGCGCTCGATATAGGCTGGGCTGGGCCGCCAGGCGATGTCCGGCGAATTACTATCCTGGGCCACGGGAATGGGCGTACGCTGGGGGTCGGTCATCGGGTTGTGCCTCCTCGTTGAGGTTGGTTGATGGACATGGTCCACCTGCTTGCCATGGTACACTGTGCCGCCGGAGGTGTCAAGGCGCGGCCCGCCCTGTTCCTGAGTTCACCGCGAAGGCGCGAAGAACGCGAAGATTATTGATATAACTTCCAGTCTTCGCGCTGTGGAATCAAGGTAGCTGCGCGAATGGCCGCCGGACCCTATTGACGAATCGCGCGAATTGATCTATGGATGTAGTACTCGCCCTACCCTTCGCTCTACTCCCGGTTCCTTGGCCTATATCTTCGCGGCTCACGACTCGCCTTTCTGTTGCCGGGACTGTGCTGTGATACGGTACTTCATTCTGCATCCGGTTGCCCGTCCCTGATCTCGCGCCGGGCGGCAACCCGCGCGGCCTCCGCTTTCGACACTGGTGTAATGGATCCACTGGGAGGTAGACCGCAATGTCCAAACATGCAGCCGTGGTGGTGGGCAGTAACTATCAGCGGGCACCCGCGAACGGGGCGAATCCGGCCGGGGCCCCGGTGGCGCCGAACCCGCTGCGCTTCGCCGAGGCCGACGCCCAGGCGATGGCCGATACCCTGACGGCGGCGGGCTACGACGTGGCCGCGCTGATCGGGCCGGATGCCACGCGCGCCCAGATCATCCGGACCATCCAGCAGAAGCGCCGCACACTGGATCCGGACGGTGTCTTTGTCATCCACTTCGCGGGTCACGGCATGCTGGAAAGCGACGACCCGAACGACCCCGACAGCGACAGTATCGCCTACTTGCTGCCCTCCGATGTCGATCTGACCTCGCTGGCCGCCAGCGCCATCGCCCTGGAAGACCTGTCAGTGCGCTACCTGCCCGATCACGGCGCCTCGGTGGTGCTGCTTGACTGTTGCCACAGCGGCTACGCCATCGGTATGCGCGGCGAGGGCGACACCCGTGGCAAGGCCCAGGCGTTCCTCAATCGGACCCAACAATCGTTCACCAACTGGGGGCGGATGGTCCTGGCGGCCTGCCCCGGCGACGAACTGGCGCGCGAGCTGGAGGAGATGCAGCACGGCGCGTTCACCTATTTCCTGCTTGACCACTGGCAAAATAGCCCGGAGGAAGTGAACGTCGACGAACTCTTCCTGTCTCTCGGAGATCGCTTGACGGACAAGAACCTGCCGCATCCGGTGATGGGCGGCTCGCAACGGGAACCGATCGTGTTGCGCCCGGCCCGTGTCGTCGCCCCCGCCGCGGTTCCCACTCCCTCCGGCGCGCCCGCCGGCGCGGCGCGGGAGGGCACCGCCGCGCCGGCGGCTCCCACCAACGGCGCCGCCGCTGCCGCCATCACGCCGGAGGAGGCCGCGCAGCGCGCGCAGGTCTATACCACCCTCAGCGGACTGGACGACGCCCATTGGACGGCCCTGCTCACCACACTGGACGTGCAACCGGCGGACCTGGGCGGATCGACGCGCCCCGGCCAGATCCGCAAGCTGATCGCCGATTGGGCCGGTCAGGGCCTGCTGACGGCCCTGGCCAACGAGGCGACGCTGGCCCAGGCCGGGCAGCGCGCCGACGCCACCCGGCAGGCGGCGACCCTGTGGACCCAGCAGCGCGAGGCCCTGGACCAGGGGGATTGGGACACGGCGATTAAACTCGGCGAGCAAATCCTCGTCCTCGATCCCCATCAGCAATCGGCGCGCACGGAAACCGCTGCCGCCTTGAACGAGCGGGGCACGATCCACGTCGAAGCGAATCGGCTGGACGACGCCCTCGCCGATTACACGCGGGCCTTCGAGCTTGACCCGCAAAACGAAACTGCCTGCTACAATCGCGGCAACACCCTGTACTCGTTAGAGCGCTTTGACGAGGCGGTGGCCGTGGAAACGCAGGCGATTCAGCTTAACCCCGATGATGCCGACGCGTATAACACGCGTGGGAAGGCCCACGCGATACTGGAGCGCGCCGAAGAGGCGCTGGCCGATTTCTCGCACGCTATCCGGCTTAACCCGGATCTGGCCGAGGCGTACTTCAATCGCGGCTGTCTTTATCAGGACCAGTTGCAGAAATACAAAGAAGCGGGTCTCGATTATGACGCCGCCCTGCGCCTCGACCCCGAATACGGAGACGCCTATGTGGCGCGCGGGGATTTGCTCTATGCTCTGGAACGCTACGAGGATGCGCTGGCTGCCTACAGCCAGGCCATCGAGATCGACCCGCAATGGGCGCCCGCGTATAAGGGCCGCAGCGCAGCCTACGCCGCGCTGGGCGACACCCGGCGGGCGCGCACGGACCTGGCCCGCGCCCGCAAACTCGATCCCAGCATCGAGTGATCCCGGTGTTTGTGGCCGGGGCGGGCCGGTGAGCAACCCGCCCGCCTCGGTGCGGCCCCGATCGACCTCGACCCCGGACCTTTATGAGATAAAGGTACTAGCGGGGCCTACTTGTCAACCCGATCAAAGTAGTGCTATAATCGGCTCTATGATGCCGGGGCGCGGGGGGCGCCGGGCACATCCCTAAGCCTCACGGCGGACCTTTCACGCCTGAACCCGGCCTGACTGCTTGTTGGTCAAGCAGCGCATATTCGGCAGGCCACTCGCAGTACCGCCCGGAAAGTCAGGCCGCACCTATGCATATCCGCCTCCTCGGCGTGCATCAAGGCGAGAGCAAGACAACCAAGTTCATCTCCATTCTGGTGGACGGCGTACTCGCCATTGATGCGGGCAGCCTCACCTCGGGGCTGACCTTTGACGAGCAGCAAAAGCTCAACACCATCCTCGTCACCCACTGCCACTACGATCACATCAAAGACATTCCCATGATCGCCTTCAACAATATGCACACCAGCCAGATCCTGGTCTATTGTCAGGCGGACACACGGGAAGCGCTGGAATCGCATATCATGAACCAGAGCATCTGGCCCAAGATGTACGATATTCCGCGCCCGGAGGCGCCCAGCATCCGCTTCTGCGAGGTTGAGGCGGGCCGCCGGTTCCACATCAACGGCTACAGTGTGCTGCCGGTGCCCATGAAGCACGCCGTGCCCACCGTGGGCTATGCGGTGCACCACAACGGCAAAAGCTTCTTCTTCACCTCGGACACCGGCGGCGATTGCCACCAGGCGTGGCTCCAGATGCGGCCCGACCTCATCATCAGCGAGGCGACGCTGCCCAACCGCCTCATCGCCGACGCCGACGCCTACGGCCACCTCACCCCGTCGAAGATCGAGCGCGAACTGCGCGACTTCCGCGCCCTGCATGGCTACGTGCCCCATGTCATCGCCGTGCATATCGACCCCAAGCACGAGGCCGAAGTGCGTGCCGAGATCGCCGAGGTCGCTGCCCGGCTCGACGCGCCCATCGAGGTCGGCTACGAGGGCATGTGCATCGATCTGTGACCGAGTCCGCGTTCCGCCCCGCCGCCGTCCCCGAGGACGGCGTCTCTTTTGCCCCGCGCCGCATCGCCGTGGGCAGCGCCAACCCCGGCAAGATCGCCGCCGTGCGCCAGGCCGTAGCGCGCTACTGGCCGCAGGCCGGCGTCGAAGGCATCGACGTGCAGTCGGGCGTGCCTGACCAGCCGCGCAACGACGCCGAGGGGGCGCGGGGCGCGGTGCTGCGTGCGGTTGCCGCCCGGCACGCACTGGATGCCGACCTGGGCATCGGCCTCGAAGGTAGCAGCGACGAGCATCCCTGGGGCATGTACACCGTGGCCTGGGTGGCGGTGGTGGACCGCGCCGGGCGGGTGGGGCTGGCCAGCACCGGGCGCTGCCCCTTGCCCGCTTCCGTCGCCGCGGGCATCCGCATGGGCGGCGAACTCGGCCCGCTGGTCGACGATCTGCTCGGCGAGGCGAACACCAAGCACCGGGGCGGGGCCAGCGCGGCCTTCACGGCGGGCCATGCCGGGCGAATCGACTCGCTGGCGGGCGGCGTCGTCTACGCCTGCGCGCCCTTCCTCACCCCGGCCTACTTCGGCCCGGCGGCCATGGGCCACGTGGACGACGTGTTGGCCCGGCTGGCCGAGGCGCGGCCCCTGCGCACCGCCTATACGCTGGTCTTCCTGCAGCGCCCCGACGGCCGCGTGCTCATGCTGCACCGCACCCGCCCGCCCAACGCCGGGCGCCTGAACGGCGTCGGCGGCGGCATTGAAGCGGGCGAAGATGTCCTGCAGGCCGCCGCCCGCGAGGTGCGCGAAGAAGTGGGCCTGGATGTGCAGCCGCGGTTGGGCCTGGCGCTCACCCTCTGGGAGGCCGGACGCATGGCGCAGGGCGCCCCGCCGATCCTGCTGTACGTCTGCCGGGCCGGCATCACGGCGCAGGCCGCCGCGCAGGTGCCCGCCGCGTGTGCGGAGGGCGTGCTGTCCTGGGTCGATCCGCAGGACCTCGCCGCGCTCGACGTGGTGCCCAACCTGCGCGTGTTGCTGCCGTTGCTGCCGGCGCCGGATGCGGGGGCCGGGGCGCTGGCGGGCACGCTCTGGTACGACGCCGGCTGGCAGGGCG
>CBJNAR010000050.1:0-10273 GCA_966434075.1 uncultured bacterium | reverse complement strand
CGCCAACCAGGCCGGCGAGGATAACCGCAACGTGGCCCGCATGGCCACCCTGCTGGCCGGTCTGCCGATCACGGTGGGCGGGGTCACGGTGAACCGGCTCTGCGGTTCGGGGCTGGACGCAATCAACTACGCGGCGGCCAACATCCGGGGCAACGGGGGCACGGCCTATGTGGCCGGGGGCGTGGAGAGCATGACCCGCGCCCCCTACGTCATGGCGAAGCCGGGCGAGGGCTTCGAGCGCGGCAACCGCCAGATGTACGATACGACGCTGGGCTGGCGCTTCACCAACCCGCGCCTGGCCGATATGTATTACCCCTACAGCATGGGCGAAACCGCCGAAAACGTGGCCGAGAAATGGCACGTCAGCCGGGAAGAGCAGGACCGCTTCGCCTACGAGAGCCAGATGAAGGCCAAGGATGCCATCGAAGGCAACTGCTTCCGCGACGAGATCACCCCGGTGCCGATCCCGCAGAAGAAGGGCGAGCCGGTGCAGTTCACCACCGACGAGTTCCCGCGCTTCGACACGACGATGGAGAAACTGGCGAAGCTGCGCCCGGCGTTCCGCGAGGGCGGCACGGTGACGGCGGGCAATGCCAGCGGCATCAACGACGGCGCCGCCGCCGTGCTGGTCATGGCCGGGCGCACTGTCACCGAGCTGGAGTATAAGCCGCTGGCGCGCATCCTCTCCTGGGCCGTGGCGGGAGTGGACCCGGCCTACATGGGCGTCGGCCCGGTCCCGGCCACGCGCAAGGCGCTCAAGCTGGCGGGCCTGGAGATCGCAGACATCGACCTGATCGAGTTGAACGAAGCCTTCGCCTCCCAGTCGCTGGTTTGCATCCGCGAACTGGGCCTGGACCCGGCTAAGGTCAACGTCAACGGCGGGGCGATTGCCCTCGGCCACCCGCTCGGCTGCTCGGGCGCGCGCCTGATGACCACGCTGGTGCACGAGATGGTGCGCCGCGAGGTGCGCTACGGCCTGGCGACGATGTGCATCGGCGTGGGCCAGGGCATCGCCACCATCATCGAGCGCGTCCCGTAAACAGCACAGGCCGGCTATTCAGCGGCTACGGCCCTCTTGCGATGTAGGGGCCGGTTTCAAACCGGCCCGCGCATCAGACAACAGGACACGCACTCTGTTCACCGGCTACCGCCATTTCGCGTTGTAGGGGCCGGTTTGAAACCGGCCCGCCGCGCCGGAGAATCGTCCGAAGCGGCGACCAATCGATTCACACACAAAGGAGTGTTACGTATGACCCAAACCGCAACGCCGGCAACGCAGCCGGCCCCGTTGGAGCGCACCGACTGGAAGTTGTTCATCAACGGCGAGCAGGTCGATGCGGCGAGCGGCGCCACATTCGAGACCTACAACCCCGCCACCAACCAGGTGCTGGCGCAGGTCGCCCAGGCCGGGAAGGAAGATGTGGACCGCGCAGTGGCGGCGGCGCGCGCCGCGTTCGAGAGCGGCAAGTGGCCGCGCACCTCGGCGGCCCGGCGCGGCAACCTGCTGATCAAAGTCTCCGAGATCATGCGCAAGCGCAGCGACGAGATCGCCCGGCTCGAAGTGATGAACAACGGCAAGGCGATCAGCCAGGCCAAGGCCGAGCTCACTCAGGCCATCGAGGACTTCGAGTTCTACGCCGGGGCGGCCACCAAGATCATGGGCCAGACCATCCCGGTGCCGGGTGCCTTCTTCAACTACACGGTGCGCGAGCCCCTCGGCGTGTGCGCCCAGATCGTGCCCTGGAACTACCCGATCATGATGGCGGCATGGAAGCTGGCCCCCGCGCTGGCCGCGGGCAATACGGTGATCCTCAAGCCCGCCAGCGCCACCCCGCTGACCGCGCTGCTGCTAGGCGAGATCTGCGCCGAGGCCGGACTGCCGCCGGGCGTGGTCAACGTGCTGCCGGGGCCGGGCGCCGAGATCGGCACCTACCTGGCCGAACACCCCGGCGTGGATAAGATCGCCTTCACCGGCGAGACGACTACGGGCCGCGACATCATGCGCCGCGCCGCCGCCACGCTCAAGCGCGTGACGCTGGAACTCGGCGGCAAGTCGCCGAACATCGTGTTCGAGGACGCCGACCTGGAGAGCGCGGTCAACGGCTCGTTGTGGGCCATCTACTACAGCGCCGGGCAGTCGTGCGAGGCCCGCTCGCGCCTGTTCATCCATGAGAGCCTCTATGACCGCTTTGTCGAAATGTTCGTCGCCAAAGCGGCGAAGCTGAAGGTCGGCAACCCGCTGGACGAGTCGACGCAGATCGGCTCGCTTATCTCACGCAAGCAGTGGAACACCGTCCACAGTTATGTCGAGCTAGGCCAGCGTGAAGGGGCCGAGGTGCTGGTCGGCGGAGGCCGCCCGGAAGGCGACGGCCTGGATCAGGGCAACTACTACCTGCCCACGGCGCTCGGCAACGTCGATAACAAGATGCGCGTGGCCCAGGAAGAGATCTTCGGCCCGGTCGTCACCATGTCCCGCTTCAGCAAGGAAGCCGAGGCGGTCAAACTGGCGAACGACGTGGTCTACGGCCTGGCGGGCACGCTCTGGACCAAAGACGTGGGCCGCGCCATCCGCGTCGCGGGCGCCATCAAGTCGGGCGTCGTGACGATCAACACGCCCTACACGGCGTTTCCCGGCCTGCCCTTCGGCGGCTACAAGCAGTCGGGCTTTGGCCGCGAACTGAGCATGGAAACGCTCAACCTGTACACCGAACTGAAGAGCGTTTTGATTTACACCGGCGAACGGCCCATCAATCCGTTCGGCCTCTAGCCGGGCGCCTCGCGCCCGTGGCGCTGTTCGCCACGGGCGCGATAAATCGCGCCGCTACGAATCACCATACGGGCGCGATGCATCGCGCCACTACGAATTGCTGCTAATGAATATCCGCATCACGAAACTTTACCAGGACGCGCCGTACAGCATGCTGGAGATCGCCTTCAACAGCGACCCGCGCGGCGCCGAGATGATCCGCGAGATCGCCGAGGCGACGGGCTGCACGTTTGAGCGCCCGCCCGGCAACCGCCACGCCCTGCGCGAGCTGCACCTGGCGCGCATCGGCGACCGGACCCGGCTGGACGAAGCCTACCGCACGGCGGGGATGGTGGCCGAGAAGTACGGCCCGGTCCACGACAGCCAGAAGGACATGCACGGCCCCGACGACCGCGCCGCCGACCGGGGCGGGGTCTGATCTGCCGCGCCCCGCATGACCGTCTCACCGCTCGCCGCGGCGCCAGGGACCACGCCGGGCCGGTCGCCCGCACGGGGGCCCGCGCCGCTCGTGCAGCGCCTCACCACGCCCCTGGCGCTGCTGCTGTTCCTGGTCGTCGCCGCCCTGGTGACATGGCCGCAACTGCCGCACGCCGCCGATTCGCTGCGCGATGCCGGCGACCCGGCGCTGTTCGTCTGGACGCTGCATTGGCTCGCCACCGCCGTCACGCACGATCCCGCGCAGCTCTACGCCGGGCCGATCTTCCACGGCTTCCCCAATCCCGTCACCTTTACCGACACCAGCCTGCTGCCGGGCGTGCTGCTGGCCCCGCTCTGGCTGGCCGATAATCACCTGCTGTTCCTGAACCTGCTGATGTGGGTGACGCTGGCCCTGGTCGGCTTCACCGCCTACCTGCTGATCCGGCGCCTGAGCGGCAGCGTCCTCGGCGGGATCGTCGGCGGGATGGTCTGCGCGGTGAACGGTTACACGCTGGCCCACCTCAGCCACCTGAATCTGCTCTCGGCCTACTGGCTGCCGCTGGGGCTGCTGGCGCTGCATTACCTCTTCCACCCCGATTCGCGTGGCCCGCGCTGGTGGGTGGCGCTGGCGCTGGCCGCGGCCCTGATCGGGCAGACGCTGAGCACGTTCTATGTGCTGGCCTACTTCCTGATCGCCATGGTGGCCTATGTCGCATGGCAGGCGCTGGCGATCCGCGCCGTCTGGCGCTGGCCGGGCGCGTGGCGATGGCGGCTGGTCGCGCAACTGCTGGTGGTAGCGCTGCTGGTAGGCGCGGTCATCGTCGCGGTCACGGCGCCCTACTGGGAGACCAACCGCGTGCTGGGCCTGGCCCGCAGCGCGGAGGAGATCGCGACCTGGTCAGCACAGCCGCTCGATTACATCGGCGTATCGCTGCACAACCACACCTACGCCCGGTTGCTGCCGCATAGCGATCCCGAACCGCTTTTCGCCGGGTTCACCGCGCTGATCCTGGCCGCCATCGGGGCGCACGGCGCGTGGCGGCAGGCCCGGCGCAAAGCCCCGCCGTCCGCTGCGCGCGTGCTGTTCCTGGACGAGGCGGGCTTCTACGCCGCCCTGACCCTGCTCGCCGCGCTGCTCACCCTCGGCCCCAGCCTGGATGTGGGCGCCTGGCACATCCCGCTGCCCTACGCGCTGCTGGCCCAGGTGCCCGGCGCTACGGCGTTGCGCGCCCCGGTGCGGGCCATGGTACTGGTCAACCTGGGCCTCGCCGTCTTCGCGGGCCTGGGCACCGTGCGCGTCCTGGCCGCGCTGACCGGGCGGGCCACCGGCCTAACCCCCCCGGCCCCCTTCCCGGCGCGGGAAGGGGGAGATACGGGCGCTACCACGGAATCCGGCGCCGCCGATCTCCCCTCCCCGCCGCGGGGAGGGGCCGGGGGAGAGGTTGCCGCCCGGTGGATGCGCGTGCTGATCGTGGGGGCGCTGGCGGTGATGATCGGGGTCGAGCAGCAGGTGGCGCCGCTGGCGCTAACGCCCATGCCGGCCACCGCCGCCGAGTTGCCGCCCGCCTACCGCTGGCTCACGAACCACCCGGACGGCGGCGTGCTGATCGAGATGCCGGTGGGCCTGGGCTTGCGCGATCCGACCGTCGAGACCACGCACATGTACTACCAGACGTGGCACGGCCACCCGCTGGTCAGCGGCTACAGCGGCTTCCGCCCGGCCACGTACACCGAGATCTTCACGTTCATCGACTCGCAGTACGCCGATTTCACCGCCGAGCAACTGGGCCTGCTGCAAAGCCTGGACGTGCGCTATGTCCTCTACCACGCGGCCAACTACAAGACCAGCGCCTGGGCGCGGGTGCAGGCCGGGCTGGCCCGGTTCCCGCAAGTCCGCGAGGTAGGGCACTTCCCGTCCGGCACCTACGGCGACGACTACCTGTACGCGCTCGACCCCCGCCCGGCGTCCGCCACCTTGCAGATCACGGCCACGCCCGGTGAGACGGCCGATAGCCTCACCGTGCATATCACCAACCCCTACACCTATCCGCTGCTCAGCCGCCTGCGGCCCACACTCGATCTGAGCACCCCCGATGGGAGGCGCATCGCAGTCCCCACGCCGCTGCTGCTCGCCCCCGGCGAACACACATTCGCCGTGGCGCTGCCCGGCCCGCCGCTCGCCCTGCCCGTGACCCTGCGGCCGGTGGCGCCGTTCCCGTCGAGCCTGCAAGGGACCGACCGGACCGGCCAGGCACGCTAAACCCGGCCACCAGCCCTCTACTTGTCATGCTGAACGCAGTGAAGCATCTCGGCTTGTACCCGCACGAGACGAGACTCTTCGCTGCGCTCAGAGTGACCTGGATACCTGGGAACTGAACCCCTGCGAGTCCATGGGGCAGACAGGGGCTATTCCGGCCAGATCCGGCGGAGAGTCGCCGCAACCTCCTGCACATCCGCGATAAACACATCGGGGTTGGTGAGCCGCTGCCAGGCTTCGAAGCCGTAGGCGCCGTCGAAGTGCTGCAACAGCAGCGCCAGCAGGTTGCCGTGGGTCACGATCACGGTGTGCTGCGCGGGGTGGTCCAGGATGTCCCGCAGAGCGGCCACGCCACGGGCCTGGGCCGTGCGGCTCGATTCGCCGCCGGGCAGGCAGAGGTCGGGGTCGGCGAAGCCGGCGCGCAGGTGATCCCGCCAATCGGGCAGCGGGTCGGGCCCGGCCAGCACGCGCTCGGCCAGGCGCTGGTCGATCTCGATGGGCAGATCCAGGTGGCGGGCCAGCGGCATGATCGACGCGCGGGCGCGCAAGAAGGGGCTGGACACGATGCGGTCCACGGGCGGGCGCCCCAGGAACCGGGCGAGAGCCGCCGCCTGCGCGGTGCCCTCCGGGGTGAGCGGCGAGTCGGGGTCCTGGCCGGCGGCCTGGCAGTGCCGCACCAGGTAGAGCTGCTTGGACAATCCTTTCCTCCATCCAATGGCGAAAGCGTCATGGCACGACTTTTGAAAGTAGAGGCTGAGTACGGCAAATATTATACCGTGCCCACCTTGAAAACAACAGCCGCCCCGTCCCGCTCCGGTGCGTGGCCCCATGGCACCGCGCCCCTGTCAGGCCGGCGGGAAAGGATTGGATGTAGTGAACAAACCCATGGCCGTGGCCGAAAATGTGAAAAACGAGGCGGAAGCCAAAGGCCGGCACGCCGCCGCCAATCCCTGGGTCGAGCGATTGGCCCGCTTCGGCTACGCGGTGCGCGGCATCCTCTACGCCGTGGTCGGGCTGCTGGCCGTCCAGGTCGCCCTGGGCGCGGGTGGCGCCACGACCGACAAGCACGGCGCCATCGCCACGATCAGCCGCCAGCCCTTCGGCGAGGTGTTGCTGGTGCTGATCGCCGTCGGGTTAACCGGCTACTCGCTGTGGGGCTTTATCCGCGCGATCCTGGACCCCCTGGGCCGCGGCACCGATCCCAAGGGCATCGCCCAGCGCATCGGCTACCTGATCAGCGGACTGTCCTACGGGACCCTGGTGATCCCCACCGTGCGCTTCATCATGGGCGCGGGCGGCGACGCGACCTCGAACGCCAGCGTCGATATGACCGCCACCCTGCTCAGCCAGCCGTTCGGGCAATGGCTGGCGGCCCTGGTTGGGGTGATCGGCATGGCCGGCGGCCTGGGCCAGATGTACCAGGCTTATAGCACCGACTTCAAGAAAGATTTCAAGTCGAGCGAGATGAGCCCCAATGAGATGAAACTGATGACCTGGGTGGGCCGGATTGGGATGGCCGCGCGGGGCCTGGTGTTCGTCATGCTCGGCTTCTTCGTGCTGCAAGCCGGCTTGCAGGCGAACGCCCAGCAGGCCAAAGGCCTCGACGGCGCCCTGGCAACGCTGGCCGCGCAGCCCTTCGGTCCCTGGCTGCTGGGCGCGGTCGCCCTCGGCCTGGTGGCGTTCGGCGCCTATTCGCTGCTCTGCGCCCGCTGGATCCGCGTGACGCCGGGCGACAAGGCGAAGTAAACGGGGTCACGCGCGGGCACAAAACGAGCCGGGTGGTTTACCACCCGGCTCCCTTTCATGGCATCCCGCCGCCCGTAGGCGACGGGACGGCGCCCGGCCTGACTAGACGGTCGGGTTGGTGTACGGCTGCGTGCCGTACTGCGGGTTGTTGAAGTTGATGTCCTCCGCGCCCGCGTTGCGCAGAATGCGCCAGGCCTCGTCGTAGCGGTTGAACCCCGCCTTCACCGTGACCAGGATGCGGCCCTGGCGGAAGCGGTCCTCATACACGCGGGCCTCGTTCTCGGGCACGCCCATGCCGATCAGGGCGCCGGCAATCGCGCCCACGCCCGCGCCGACCACCGCGCCGGTGGCGGTGCTGCCCAGCACGGCGCCCAGGCCCGCGGCCAGCGGCCCCGCCGCCACCACCGGGCCGATGCCCGGAATCGCCAGCGCGCCGACGCCAACCAGCAAGCCGCCGAGGGCACCCAGTAGCCCGCCGGCCACGGCGCCCTTCCCGGCGTCCTCGCCGGCCTTGGTGCCCGTCTGCGCGGCCAGATTCTGCGCGCCCTGCTGATTCTGCATCAAGATGCCGATGTCGCTGGGCGCGAACCCGGCATCCTTCAGCCGCTCAATGGCGCGCTGAGCCGTCATCTGATCGTTGAACACGCCAATGACTGTCTCGCGTTGTGCTGTCCGATTAACCATGAGTTAAACCTCCTTGGTTCCCTACGATGCCGCGGGCCGCGTACCTGACCGGTGATACAGGTCGCGTAACAAGTGCTGCCCGCCGGCATGCATAAGCACAGCCCGTCTGCCAAAAACATCGGGGGCAGGCTGTGCGGGGCGAATGTCCATACTTAAATATGAGCAATTACTATGCCACAACGTACTATTCTTTCTAGTAAATGGTGGCAGCAGGCCGTCTCGCTTGACCCCTGTTGCGGATGGGTGTAACGTGGGTGTAATATGCCCCGTATAGGCTATATTGAGATATCCGCGGCCTGGTGATATGGCGCCGCTTCCGGCGGTGGCATGTACGGAACAAGGAGCGTTTCTATGCAAGGCAACGGCACCATCACCATCCTGATTGTGGGTGCCCTGATCCTGTTTGCCCTCTTTCGCCGGGCCAAGGGGTTGCTGACCCGCCAGAAGGTCCGCCCGAATACCATGGCGGTACGGCTGGGCATTTTCGCCGTGCTGGGAGCGGCGATCCTGCTGCTCACGCTGAACAACGCCCCGATTCTGCTGGGTGATCTGATCGGGCTGGCGCTGGGGGCCGGCCTCGCCTGGGTGGGCTTGCGCCTGACGACCTTTGACCGGCAGCCGGACGGGCTGTACTACACGCCGAACAAGTACATTGGCATCGGGGTATTCGCGCTCTTTGCGATCCGGCTGATCTACAAACTGGTCGTCGGGTTGAGCGCCGCGGAGACGCCGGCGGGTACGACGCCGCGCGGGGCGGGCCTCAATGCCCTGTCGCAGTTCAGCAGCGATCCTCTGACCACGGCGGTCTATTTCCTCCTCATCGGCTACTACGCCTTCTATTACACGATGCTCATCCTGCGCTACCGGCAGACGGCGGCAACCGGGTAACGGCACCGTCTGCCGATCAGCACCGTCAGTGCACCAGGTTGGGGTAGAGCCGAGCGGCGAGCGACACGATCAGCACGTTGGCGACCAGCAGCACGCCGAAATCGAGCGGCAGGCCAAGCGTGCCGGCGCCGCCTGCGACCATCAGCGCGCGCAAGCCGTCGACCATATAGCTCAGTGGATTGAGGTGGGCGATCACGGCCACCCAGGCCGGCATCAAGCTGATGGGATAGAGGGCATTCGAGGCAAAGAACAAGGGCATGGTGATCAGTTGACCCATGCCCTGCACGCGCTCGCGGCTGCGCACCAGCGCGGCGATGACCAGCGAGAGCGTGGAGAAGAAGTTAGCCCCCAGGAACACCAGCAGCAACACGCCGCCGATGCCGAGCGGCGCCAGGCTCACGTGGACGCCCATGATCAGCGCCAGGATGAAGATGGTCAGCGCCTGTGTGGCGCCGCGCACCCCGGCGGCCAGCCCCTTGCCCAGCACCAGCGCGGCGCGCGGCAACGGGCTGACCAGGAACTTTTGCAGCGTGCCCTGGTCGCGTTCCCAGATCACGGCGATGCCCTGGAAGATAGCGATGTAGATCACCGACTGGGCCAGGATGCCCGGCGCCAGGAAGTCGAGATAGCTGCCTTGCCCCGCCGGCAACGCGCGCAGGCGGCCAAACACGCCGCCGAAGATGGTGAGCCAGAGGATCGGCTGCACCGCGCGGGTCACGAGGTCGAAGGGATCGTGACGCAGCTTGCGCACTTCCACGTCGGTGATCGCCCAGGTCTTGACCAGGAAGGAGACGAGCCCGTCCCAGAGGTGGGCGGGCGCCGGTTGGGCGGCGGGCGCCGCGCCGGGTTCAGCCGAGGCGGCGGGCTGTGCGTCGTAGAGCGCGGGTTTCACGATAGCTGCCTCCAGAGTCGAGCGTGTCGCCGGTGAAGTAGACGAAAACGTCTTCGAGCGTGGCCGCGCCCTCCGGCACCTGGGCTTTCAATTCATCGGCGGTGCCCAGCGCCGCGATGCGCCCCTGGTTCATGATGGCGATGCGCGTCGCCAGGTCGTCCGCCTCTTCCATGTAGTGGGTCGTCAAAAAGAGCGTGGAGCCGAACTCTTCGCGCAGCCGGGTGAGGTGTTCCCAGACCGCGCGCCGTGCCACCGGGTCGAGGCCGATGGTTGGCTCATCCAGGAACAGGATACGCGGGTGGTGGATCAGCGCCTGGGCGATTTCGAGGCGGCGCACCATGCCGCCGGAGTAATTGCGCACCAGCCGGTCGGCGGCGCCGGCCAGCCCCATGAACTCTAGCGCCGCCCAGATCCGATCCTTCTGCTCCGGGCGAGGGACATCGTAAAGACGCGCGAAGACCAGCAGGTTCTCGTAGCCGGTCAGCGCACCGTCGGCGGAGAGCGCCTGCGGCACATAGCCGAGCAAGCGGCGCACGGCCCCGGCTTCGCGCACAATATCGTAGCCGCCCACGGTGGCGTGGCCCGCGGTGGGCGGCAACAGCGTGATCAGCATCTTGATCGT
>CBJNAR010000049.1:0-10288 GCA_966434075.1 uncultured bacterium | reverse complement strand
TCCAGTACCGCGAGGGACGGCCGTTCGCCTCATCGTCCATCGGTCAGGGTTCCTTTCTGCATCAGGCGGGTAGCCACATGCTCGACGATTTCGGCGTCGATCTGGCGCTTGTTCAGCAGGGGCGCCTGGTCGAAGCAGAGCGAGCAGATATTGACGATATGCCGGGGCACGCCCCCTGAGTACTTATATACCGCTTCGATAGCGCCGGGCGCAAATAACTGCACGCCGGGCGCCAAGCCGGCGGTGCGCAGCCGGTACTCGATCAGGTCGCCCACCTGCCCAACCGAGCGCAACGGTTCGAGGGTCATGGTGAAGCGCACGCGAGAGGCCAGGTTGCGCTTCTTGGCGACCTTCTCCTGCAATTCGAGCTGCCCGAAGATGATGATTTGCAGGATGCGATGGTCGTCGAGCGAATAGTTCAGGAAGATCCGCAGGCGTTCCAGGCCGTCATAGGACAGGCACTGGCCCTCGTCGATGACGAGCAGCGGCACCTTGCCCTCGCGCGCCTGGCGCTGGAGAAAGATGGTGAACTGGTCGCTGAGGTCCGAGCGCGTGCTGCCGTAGGGCTTCTGGTCGAAGGCCAGCAGCAACTGGCGGGTGAACTCCGCGTCCGTCACCTGCGAGGGATCGAGGATCTCGCCAAGCACATACTGCTTGAAATTGTCGCTGGTGCGGGCCCGCTGGCGCAGCACGGCGAGCAAGCTGCTCTTGCCCAGACCGACATCGCCGTAGATAATGGACAGACCACCCCGGCGCAACACGTGGCGCAACAGGAGGTCCAGGGCTTCACGGTATTGGTCGGCCAGATAGAAGTAGCGCGCGCTGTCTTCCGGGTTAAAAGGGTCCTCGCGCAGCGAGGGATGGAAGAAGGCCATCGCCAGTTTCTGGTATTGACTCGCCATGTACGACCTCTCTTATCACCGCTCGCTGCTTAGAGCCTCTCGCCACGCTGCCGGACATAGATCGTGCGGAAAAACGCCCGCAACCAGGCTGCAACAGCGAGGTTGACATTGATGTCAATACTACTGCAAAACATTGGTGAAGTCAATAGGCTTGACACCGATGTTCCGGCTAACAGCTTATCAACGTGTTAGTACGTTGGCATAGCATCACAGTAGCAGGAATTTGACAGCGCCTGAGAACCGGTTATAATATGACTCACGCGAGCTAAGCGACTATTTTCACGATCCCAAAGGCTTGGCCGCGGAAACCAGGGGATACGTAACCAAAGGCGAGCCATGACCAATCGTGTGTTTACTACCCAGGAAGCGCTGGCCCTCCTGGCCGACCGGGGCCACGATACCACCGCGCGGGTGCTGCGCAACATCGAGGACAAGCTCGATCTGCACGTCCAGCGCGTGGGTGGCACCGGCGCCGACGATGACGAGCAAGGACCGCGCCTCTATACCGTGGCCGACTTGGATCTGCTGGAGCGGGTCTTGGTGCTGCAAAAGGCCGGCCTGCACCTGATCGAGATCCGCGCGATCCTGATCGAGCATGACCACTACGTGCTGGAGTTCCATGCCAACAGCCTGCGGCGCGCGCTCGATCTGTTGAGCACCATCCAGAACGAGTGGCGGATCACGGCGGCCTAGGGGAGATGCCGGTGACAAACACCACGGACGGGCGCCCGCACCAGACGCGGATCATCGCCATCGCCAATCAAAAAGGCGGCGTCGGCAAGACGACCACCACCGTGAACCTGGGAGCCGAACTCGCCGCCCTGGGCCGCCGCGTGCTGCTGATCGATCTCGACCCGCAGGCCGCCGCGACCTATTCGCTGGGTATCGACCCCGAAGAACTCGACCTTACCTTATATAATGTCATGGTGCGCCGCGAGGGTAGCATCACCGAGATTATTTATAAGACGCCCGTCGAAGGCATGGACCTGGTGCCGTCGAACCTCGACCTGGCCGCCGCCGAACTTGACCTGTTCCGCAACTACACCCGTGAGCGGGTGTTGCGCGACGCGCTGGCCCCGGTGGTGGGGGAGTACGATTATATTCTGATCGATTGCCCGCCCAGCCTGACCTTGCTGACGGTCAACGCCTTCGTCGCGGCAACCGAAGTGCTGATCCCGCTGCAAACGCACTTGCTCTCGCTGCGCGGTGTGCATCGCCTCCTGTCCACCGTCAACGAAGTGGCGCAGTTGAACCCCGACATCAAGATCCTGGGCATCTTGCCGACCATGTACGATGCGCGCAGCAACCTGAACAAGGAGATCCTGGCGAACATCGGCCAGGTCTATTCAGGCCGCGTGTTCAAGTCGGTGATCCGCTATGGCGTGGTGGCGGCGGAGGCGCCGGGGCAGGGGGTGCCGATCCGGCTCTACGCACGCAATTCGCCGGTGGCCCGCTGCTACCAGGAACTCGCCGCCGAGATCGTCGCTGACGAGCCGCAGCCCGCCCCGGTCCCGGCGCCGGTCGCACCCAGTGCGCGGGGCCGCAAGAGCAGCGTCGGCCCGGCGAAAGGCGAGGCGCAAGCATGAGCGGGCGGCAGCGCGTGCCCCAGGATGCCTGGAAGCGGATCATCGCGGCGAGTCCCGAAGAAGGCGTACAGCCGCTGCGCAACGCCAAAGAGATCGACATCAACCTGATCCATACCGATCCCCGGCAGCCGCGCAAGCACTTTGACGAAGAGGCGATGAACGAGTTGATCGCCTCCGTCAAGCAGCGGGGCATTTTACAACCGATCACGGTGCAGCGGCGGTCCGAGGGCGGCTATTTCGTCGTAACCGGCGAGCGGCGGCTCCGTGCGGCGCGCGCCGCGAACCTGAAGACTGTCCCGGCGCTGGTCGTGGATCTGGAAGAGACCGTGCTGCGGCTCGATCGAGTCATCGAGAACCGCCAGCGCAAGGATCTGACCGATCTGGAGTTCGCGCGGGCGATCCTGGAGATCCGCCACGACTTAGGAGCAAGTGCTCCTAGTATGTCGTCGAACGAGCTGGACGAGTATGTCGGCGAGAAGTTGGGCCTGTCCGGGCGTACGATCCGCAGCTTCGCCGCGTTGCTCAACCTGGACCCGGCCATCGAAGTGATGCTGGGCGACAGGCTGACCGAGCCGCGGGCGCGGGGCCTGTCGCGGGTGGGCTACGACCGCGAATTGCAGATGGACCTGGCGCGCGCGATCCAGGAGCAAGACCTGAGCGGCAAGCAGACGCTGGCCGTGGCCCAGTTGCTGAAGCGCAACCTTGGCATGACGGTGGACGAGGCGGTGGACCGCGTGAACCGGCGAGAACCACCGGTACGCGCTGAGGCCGCTCCGTCGGAGACAGTGCGCCCGGTGCCGATACCGGGAGTCGAAACGGCGCTCGAAGACGCGCTGGACCCGAACGATCCGCAGCGGCGCTACTGGCTGCTCACGACGTACCTGAGCCGGGCCGCCGCGATCCTGGATGAGCCGGGCGCCGACGAGGAAGTGCCGCTCAACCGGCAGCAGGTTAGCGACCTGGGACGGTTGTTGGAACCGCTCCAGCGGCTGCAACAAGTGCTGGCGCCTGCGCTGGAATATATCGAGCGCAAGCGCGGCGAAGGTGATACCGGATACGAAGGCGAGCCGCTGCCGCGCAAGTACACGGTGATGCTGCCGTATGCCGCGCCGCCCGAGCCGGAACCCGCGCCGCGGGCGCTGCACTCGGTCAAGGGCACTGGCGCGGACCACGTGGCATCCGATCGCCCGGCACCAGGCAAGGCCAGTACGCCCCGGTTAAAGCCGGTGCCCAAGCGCCCGGCTGCGAGCGATGATCATGCGTAATCTGCGAATGGGCTTTGCCGATCCTGGCTCGTGGCGAGCCGGCGGCAGCGTTTCTGGAGGTCGAACCGGCAAACGAGGTGGAGCAGGGCAAACGAAAAGGACTCGGCCGTCACCCGAGTCCTTTGTTGCAGGCTCTACAACACCGTTGTCATTCAAGGAGCTATCGGCTTAACCCTGGCAAGCGACGCCGGTAAACTCCTCCCATCAGTGCGTAAAATCGGAAGTCCGCTACTTGCGTAGTGGAAGGGCTTGTCATTGCCCGCTTCCAACCTGCACGCCTATCATACCGCAGTTTCCGGCCCTTGTCAAGGCCCGATCCCGCGGTTGATCGCGGAGGAGCTTGCCGTCTACGCGGGCCGTTCCCGGCACCCCTGCCGGATTCGAGGACACCGGAAGATGGACAGCAAGCCCAGGGCGACCCTTCGCCCGCCACCCGCACCCATAGCCGCCGATCCTGCCGGATCGCCTCGCGTCGAGGATTCGCCCGCGTCCCGCCCGGAATCCGTGGCCGGCGAGCTGACGCCGGGCCTGATCCGCGAGTGGGGGCCGCTGCTCAAGCCGACGGGCATCGGGCTGCTGGTGGCACTGCACAGCTTCGAGGAAACCGCGCCGGGGCATCCGTACTACGGCTGGGCGCACTGCACGCAGAACGCGCTGGCCGCCTACCTCGATACCTCGCAGGACACCATCGCCCGTTACACCAACTTGCTGCACACCACCGGCCTGTTGCAGGTGGAAGAGGTCGAGACGCCGCGTGGCAAGCAGAAGCTCTACCGCACCGCCCGCGGCCTGCCGCTGCCGTCGCTGGCTCTGCTCGAATACCTCGTCTTCGATGCCGACACCTGGACGCGCAAGCATGTCGCCTGGCTCACGCAGCGCCTGGCGCCGCTTGGCCCCGACACAGAGTTGACGCGCCTCGCCGCGATCATGCACCGCGCCTACCAGGTGAGCATCGACTCGCGCGGCCTGGGCAATGTGGATGCCGCCGTCCGGCTTACCCGCCCTAACAGCTATGTCCGCCGCCGCGAACCCATCGCCCACCAGCCCGACCTGCTGTCGCCTGACTCCTCCGCATCAAGCGGACAAGCCGCCGCGCCGCCGGTCGCCCTATCCGAACCAGCCGCATCCGCACCATGCGGACAGCCGGGCGCGCCGGACGCAGTACCGGCACTTGGGGAATCCGCATCAAGCGGACAAGTAGCGAAAGATCGATCCGTTCCCGCGCCGCACTCCGCATCGTGCGGGCAAGAAGCCGTCCTCTATAAGAAAGACACGGGCCGGGACTCCGCACCGAGCGGACAGGTTCCGGCAACCGGCAACAACAGGGCAGGGGAGTCCGCATGGAGCGGAGGCGAGGAGTCCGCACAGGGCGGACTCGGGGCGACCGCAAAGGATAGCACAGCGGACGATCCAGGCAGGGAGTCCGCAGAGAGCGGAGCAGCGGCGGGGATCGAGTCCGCACAGGGCGGACTCGCCGGGGCCGCGCTCGTTAACGTTGATCGTTCAACCGTTAACGAATCGAAAAACGAGAACGTAAACGACGCGCCCGCAGCCTTGCCCGCATCAAGCGGCATACTAGACCCCGGCGACGCCGAGGCGCTGATCCAGTGGGGAACCCGCATGCTAGGCGATGGGCACAGCCTGGAATGGCACCGCCAGTGCCTGGCCGAGAATGGCGCGGACACCTACCGCTGGGCCATCGAGGCAACGTGCCGGGCGCAGGCCAAAGGCAAAGTGAGCAAGCCCGGCGCCTACTTCACAAGCCTGCTGCGCCGGCGCCGGGGAAGCGGGCCGGTCGGCACCGATCCGGCCCCGCCCACCGTGCCGGCCATCGCGCCTGAGCCGCCGGATCTGCCCACATCCCCGGCGCCCGCGCCGGCTCCCGCGCCGGTGCCCGCCGCCCCGGCGACCACAACCGGGCTGAATGACGCCGACTGCGGACGGACCTGGCAGGCCGCGCTGGTCCACTTGCGCATCGGGCTGCCCGCCGATGATTATACGCGCGTGCTGCGCTACGCCGTGTTGCTGGAACTCGACCCCGTGAGTGGGTGGGCGCTGCTGGGCCTGCCGACCGACTTCATGCGCGAACAGGTCGCCGGGCGGCTGGCGGCACCCATCGGCGCGGCCCTCGGCCAGATCTGCGGCGCCGGCATCAACGTCACGGCCATCGTCCTGCCCGGCCAGGGCCGCCTCGCGGGCAACCGTCCCACGCTAGCGAGCCTGCTGGCCCAGCGGGATGCCGATGCGCAGGCGTAAGCGGCGCTCCCCGTCAGGCTGTCTCAGCGCATGCCACGGCTTCCGGCTCAGCTTTCGGCGCCGCGGCGGGCCAGCGTACACTGGGCGGCAGTTCCATGATCAACGGCACGCCGCGGCGCGAGGTCAGATCGTCGCAAGCCACGACGCAGTCGCCGCAACTTACGCAGAAATCGAACGCCATATCGGTGGATCGTTTGTTGTACTCCCAGTAGCGCTTGCGCGGATCGACGCCCATGAAGCAAGCGTCGCGGCAGCCGCTGCAGCCGTGGCACGCGCTCACCCGCGCCGGGTTGCGCTGCACGCCCGGCTTCGCGCTGTAGGAGGCGACGCTTTGCAGGTAGCCATAGAAGCAGACGAAGCAGGTCTTCTCGCGCAGCAAGAGCATATCGATCCAGATGAATCCGCTGATGGCAACGAACGCCCAGACCGCCGGCTGCTGCCAGGCCCCGCCGAGCAGCCATTGCCCGAGCTGCGCCGGCGCCACCACATAGCTCACGAAGCCGAAGGCGGCCAGCGGCGGCATGACCAATGTGCGCGCCCCACACCGGGCCAGCGCCCGAGCGCGCGCCGGGCCTTGCGCCCGCCACCAGACCCGCCGGCGCTGCGCGCGGCGCGGGAAATAGCGGTCCTGGCCGGACGGCAGCAAGCCATGCCGCCCAAAGACCCGCAGGTTCCCCTTGGACGCCGCCTCGTTGAGCGCGCCTTGCGGGCAGACCCATGAGCAAAACATCCGCCCGTAGCGCGTGGCCAGCCAGAAAAAGAGGCTTAGCGGGACAATGATGAGCACAGGCAAAATCACCGCCAGCCACACCAGCGGTACCGGTTGCCAGAACAGCACCACATGCCGGCCCGCCAGGTCTACGCGGAAGATGTTCAGCAGCGGCATCCCGATGAGCAAGGCGAGGGATGCCGTCTGGACGAGTTTGCGCCGGGCCACAAAGCGGCGGGCCGCCGCCAGTTGCGGGCGCCGTCGCCGGATAGTTTTCGCTGTCGTTAAGGTCGCCATCAATCGCGGTCTCCAGGCTGCCCCGTTGATCTTTTGGGGTGGGGGCATCGTACCATTATAACCCGGCGCGGTAAAAGTGGCGATGTACAAGTCCTGAACAAAACATAAAAACAGTGCGCGCAGCGCGGGCGGTGGCAGGGACACGAATCGGATCGTCGGCAGCAGAAGTCCTGCGCAGGGCGCGTATTAACTCGACGGGTACGGCATCGCCGTACCCATAAATAAATGCGGGGAGCGCTAACCAACTTGACATAAATAGCGAGATAATCGGTTTTGTGTTGGGATGGATTGCGACAGCCGGCTACTGGCGCAGACGGCCGTTGTGAAGTTGCGGTGTAGGGGCCGATTTCAAACCGGCCCTTCGCCTATTGCCATGATCTGTTACGCGGTGAGCCGTTCGCGCAACCGGCGCAGGCGATGAAAGTCGCTCATGATTGTCTCGAAGGGGAGGGCGAGGCCGCCGCTGGGATCGTAGATCGAGCGCGGGAGTTGCTCGTTGGGGCCCGGTTCCTCGAAGCAGGTGAGCAGGAAGCGCAGCAGGTCCTCGGCCATCGGCGGTCCCTGGCGGGTCTGTTGCAGCAGGCCGCGCTGCTCCAAGCGGATCAGGTTCTTCGTCACGAAGCCATGGATAGCGAAGAAGCGCGCGGCGATGTCCGGCCCGTTGACGAACCCGTACTTGTCGAGGAAATAATCATACGCGGCGGCCTCCGGGCTGTTGGGATCGATCTCCTCGTCGGCGGACGGCAGGGCCAGTTCCGTGCCCGGCAGGCGCGGCGTATACTGGCGCCACCCGGTCGTGACTTCCCCCAGGTTCTGAATGTCGTCCTGAAGCATATCCATATCGTAATACATAGGTGGTCCCCCTCGGGTGCGCCGCGCGATATCAGAACATACGTTCGCCAACCTCGTACCCGGATGATAGCATAGCAGCCTGGAGGAGTCAAGCAGATTCCGGTCCTCGATTGGTCCCCAATTCGCACCCAAATTATGCCGGCGTGGGCAGTTGCGCGCCGCTGGATGTTCCTTGTATGAAACGCGGGCCGCCCCGGATTCCGCTTTCTTTTTGCAGTCGGGAATACAGATGTTATGGCATACCTGCTGCTATAATAGAGGTACGTAAAATTACTATGGTTCATAGTTGGAAGAGGTCGCCCGGTTGGTCGCGAGATCATTGCTGGATCGCTCTCATCCTCACCTTGAACAAACGCTTGACGAATAGCGGACAAAAAGTTACAATACGTATATGAGGAGTAAGCAGATAAGGCGAGTACAGGTGCTGCATATCCGCCCGCGGTTGCCGGGGGAAGGGTTGGGGAACTGATGGAAGACGACTTGACGACACTGGACGATGCCGTGCTGGCCGCGCGCATGGCCGAGGGCGACGAGCAGGCCGTCGCCGTGCTCTATGATCGCTATGCGACCCCCGCGTTTTCGCTGGCCCTGAAGGTGGCGGGCGACCCGCAGCGGGCGGCCGATGTGGTGCAGCGCGCCTTCACGCGTGTGTGGGAGGACGCCCGGCAGTTCGATTCGCGGTCGAGCCGCTTCGCCTCCTGGCTGCTGAGCATCGTCAACTACCTGGCGCTCAGTCCGGCGCCACGCCCGGTGCCTGTGCCGGTAGTCGCGCCGCGCTCGCGCTCGGCGGCGTGGTGCCCGCCGCGCTGGAGCGGTGGGCGGGCCGGTGGGGACTGAGCCGGGACACCGGCCCGGCGGCTGCGGCAGCGTGCCTGCCCGCCGCCGGCCTCAGACTGCCCGCCGCCAGCACGCTGTATATGTGTATCTGGTTACAATTCTCCTCCATCATCCTTACCCCTGCTCCCGGCGCTGCTAAATCCCGCGGTCCGGTATAATGCTGTTGCTGTGGGCTGATCGCTTGTTACCGCTTGCCGCCTGCTTGCATGCCAGGATCGCTAACCATCCGGCGCATCCGCATTGCTTGAAACCGTAGTCGGGGGAAACTGCTTCCCCTGGCGGCGGACCGGTTTGAAACCGGGCCCTACAACGCGCAATCACCGTGGTTCGCGATTGGGCTATTGTCGTCGTTCGTGTTCCCTGTATCCCCGAAGCAGGATGGGATCGGGAAGTAGCACACCATAGCCGATCTGTTGCTGTTGACTGAGGAGGAGACATGGGGTTAAGAGGCCGCCGCTGGCTGGTTGTGCTCGGCGTGCTGGTGGTGTTGGGAGTCGTGGTGGCGCTGTTCTGGAAGCCGATTTCGCGCCGGTTCCTGGGCGTCAACCTCGATACCGGCGCGGCGGCGCAAACCGGAGTCCAGGTGCCGGCGGGCTTCACCGTCAACGTGTTCGCTACCGGGCTGGCCGGGCCGCGCTTCATGGCCGTCGGGCCCGACGGCACCATGTTTGTCGCCGAGCGCGGGCAGAACCGCGTGGTGGCCCTGCCCGACGCCGACCACGACGGCCAGGCCGACGAGGTGGTTGCCGTCGCGGGCGACATGACCGCGCCCAGCAGCCTCGACTTCTACCAGGGCCAGCTGCTGGTGGGCGAGGAAGACAAGATCATCCTGCTGACGCTGGGGTCGGACCACCGGGCCACCGCCCGCAAAGTGTTGATCTCCAACCTGCCCACGGACGGGCTGCATAGTACCAAGACGGTGCTGGCCGGGCCGGACGGGCGGCTGTATGTGGCGATGGGCTCGACCTGTAACGTCTGTAACGAAGGCGATCCGCGCCGGGCCGCCGTCTCCGTCTACGCCATGGACGGCAGCGGCGGGCGCATCTTCAGCAAGGGGTTGCGTAACGCGGTCGGGCTGGCGGTTAACCCCGTCACCCACGAGATCTGGGCCACCAATAACGGCCGCGACCTCTGGGGCGATAACCGTCCGCCGGAGACGCTCTATGTGCTGCAAGACGGCGCCGACTACGGCTGGCCGCGCTGCCACGCCGGCACCCTGGTGGACCCTGATTTCGGCGGCACGACGGGATGTACAGGCGTCACCGCGCCGGTGGCGACTATGGACCCGCATATGGCCCCCCTCGGTCTGGCGTTCTACCAGGGCACCGCGTTTCCGCCTGGCTACCGCGACAGCGTCTACATCGCCTTCCACGGCTCGTGGAACAGCACCAACCTGGTGGGCTACAAGGTGATGCGCGTGCCGTTGCAGGACGGCAAGGTGGCGGGCCCCGCCGAGGACTTCGCCACGGGCTGGCTGCAAGGCAACTCCGGCTCAACAGGGCGCCCCGCGGGCATCGTCGAAGCGGTCGACGGCGCGCTGCTGGTCAGCGACGACAAAGGCGGGTTCATCTACCGCCTCAGCGC
>CBJNAR010000048.1:0-10292 GCA_966434075.1 uncultured bacterium | reverse complement strand
CCCGATCTGCTCTACTTCGGTGGCACCACGGCCACCGGGATCCCCATCGCCCGCAAGCAAATGAAGGCTGCCGGCCTCGACATCCCGCTGATGGGCGGCGACGGCATCCAGGAGGACCAGTATCTCAAGACGGCCGGAGCCGATGCCGACAACAGCTACGCCACGGTGATGGCGGTGAACGTCGCGACTCTGCCGGAAGGCAAGCAGTTTATTGCCGACTATAAAGCCGCCTTCAACGACGATCCCGGCGCCTACAGCGCCAGCGCCTTCGACGCGACCAACATCATCATCCAGGCCATCAAGACGGCGGGCAAGAAGGACCGCGAAGCCGTCCGCGCGGCCATCGCGGCGACGAAGGATTACAAAGGCGTGCTGGGCACGACCGGCTTCGACGACAACGGCGACACCACCAACCGCTGGGTCTCGATCTACCAGGTCAAGGGCGGCAAGTGGGAGTTTATCGACCAGCAGCGCTTTGAGGCGGCCAAATAAGACGGAGTACAGAACCGGGGGCGGGCCTGCCCCACCGGCGCGGCGCGGGGACCTCCCAGCCCCCCGCCGCCCAGGGGCAGGAGGCCGCCCGACGATCACGCAAGGGGCGCGTCTAGCCTGAGGCCGCCCCTTATTACACCCCGGCACCAGGGCTGGAGAGGAGACGCGTATTGGACCCAGTTTTCATATTGCAACAACTGATTAACGGGATCTCGCGCGGATCGGTGTATGCGCTCATCGCGCTCGGCTACACCATGGTCTACGGCATCATCGAACTGATCAACTTCGCCCACGGCGATGTGTTCATGCTCGGCTCCTTCACGGCCATCAGCGTCGTCGCGGTGTTCGGGGTGAACGACGCCAATCCCGTGCTCCAGGACCCGCTCATGGTCGTCGTGGTCTTGCTGGTCACGTTTATCGTCACCATGGTGCTGATGGGCCTGCTGGGAGTGGTGGTCGAACAGGTGGCCTACCGGCCCTTACGCAACGCGCCAAAATTGGCGCCCCTGATCTCGGCTATCGGCGTGTCGTATATCCTGCAAAACGTCGGCCAGATCTGGCGCGGCCCCGCTCCGGTCAACTTCCCCGACATCTTCCAGGACACGTTCTACCGCATCCCCATCGGCACCCAGGCCCTCACCATTCGCAGCAAAGCCATCCTGATCCTGGTCGTCGCCATCATCCTGATGGTGTTGCTGACGCTGTTCGTGCAGCGGACCAAGATGGGCAAGGCCATGCGGGCCACCGCGCTGGACCGGGAGACGGCGCAACTCATGGGCATCAACGTGAACATGACCATCGCGCTCACCTTCTTCATTGGGGCGGCGCTGGCCGGGGCCGGCGGGCTGCTCTACGGCATGTTCATCCGCGCGGTGCAGTTCACCCTGGGCTACCAGGCCGGGTTGCGCGCCTTTACCGCCGCCGTGCTCGGCGGCATCGGCAATATCCCCGGCGCCATGCTCGGCGGCTTCCTGATCGGCATTCTCGAAGCCATGAGCGACACGTTCTTCCAGCCGCAATGGACGCAGGCCGTCGTCTTCGCGGTGCTGATTCTCATTCTCGTCTTCCGACCGTCCGGGCTGCTCGGCCAGCACGTCCCGGAGAAAGTGTAGGCGCACGATGTCACAATCCACAAGCGCCCGGCCCAGCCCCGGTGTAGCCAATAAGAGTTTGCTGCCGCCCGCGCGGCGGGCCAGCCGCCGCTCGATGATCACGGCAGGCATCCTGGGCGTCCTGCTTCTACTGGTGCCGGTGCCGCAACTGCTGGCCGAGAACCATATCGTGACCCTGCCGTTCTCCCAGCTCTACAACCAGGCGATTATCAACGCGGCCGCCGATACCGGGGCCTTCGTCCTGCTCGCGCTCGGCCTGAACATCGTGGTAGGCTATGCCGGCCTGCTCGACCTGGGCTATGCGGCATTCTTCGCCATCGGCACCTATACCTACGCCATCCTGGGGTCGTCGCTCTTCGACATCCACATCCCCTTCTGGATCATGCTCTTCGTGTCCGCCGCTATCACCGCGCTCTTCGGCGTGGCCTTCGGCGCCCCGACCTTGCGCTTGCGCGGCGACTACCTGGCCATCGTCACCCTGGGCTTCGGCGAAATCGTGCCGACCTTTATCCTCAACCTCGACCAACTCACCGGCGGCACCAACGGCATCTCCGGGGTGGATCGCCCGGCCATCGGCGGCTTCATCATCGGCGCCCAAAACGACAACATCAGCTTCTACTACCTGGCCCTCATTCTGGTCGCGGGCATCATCTTCGTGGTCAATCGCCTGCGCGACTCGCGGCTGGGCCGGGCGTGGATGGCGATCCGCGAGGACGAACTGGCCGCCGCGACGATGGGCATCAACACGACGACCACCAAGCTATTCGCCTTCGGGCTGGGCGCCGCCGTCTCGGGCTTCGCGGGCACCTTCTACGCGGCCCACCTCGGCTTCGCCTCGCCCCAGCAGTTCAACTTCAGCCAATCGGTGCTCATCCTCTGCATGGTCATCCTGGGCGGCATGGGCAACCTGTGGGGCGTCATCCTCGGCGCCGTCGTCATCTACCTCTTGCAGACGGTCTTCCTGATCCAGATCACCAACTGGATCAACGACCTGGGCCGGGCGATCAACTTCGACCTGCTGGTCCAGATAAAGCTGACCGACTATACCTTCTTCATCTACGGCGTGGTGCTGGTGTTGTTCATGTTGTTCCGGCCCGAAGGTTTGATACCCAGCAGCCGGCGCCGCGAAGAACTGCGTCCGGAGACCGAGGACATCAGCGAGGCCGAACGCCAGACAGTATACGATGTGCGCGAAGCCGGGCAGGCTGACCCCGATACCCAAGGAGGGGACTAAACGATGAGCCAACCAGGTAGCAGCCTGCCCACCGCGGCCGCGCCCCCGGCGGGCGGGCCTGCCGTCGCCGATGGGAAGGATTTGCTCTCGGCCCAAAACATCACCATGCGCTTCGGGGGCCTCGTGGCGGTCAACAACGTCGATTTCACCATCCCGCGCGGCGGCATCGTCAGCCTGATCGGGCCGAACGGCGCGGGCAAAACGACCTTCTTCAACACGATCACCGGGCTCTATAAGCCCACCAGCGGGCGCATGATCTTCGACGGGAAAGACATCACCGGCACGCCGCCGTCGGCCATCACCGCGCTGGGCATCGCCCGCACGTTCCAGAATATCCGGCTCTTCGCCAATATGACGGCCCTGGAAAACGTGCTGGTGGGCCAGCACTGCCGCTTGCGCTCGGGCCTGCTGGGCATTGTCGTGCGCACGCCCGCCGTGCGCCAGGAGGAGACCGAGGCCCGCGAGAAAGCCGTGCGCCTGCTCAAGTTCGTGCGCCTGACCGGCGCCGCCGACGACCTGGCGAAAAACCTGCCCTATGGCGACCAGCGCCGCCTGGAGATCGCCCGCGCCCTCGCCAGCAACCCCAAGCTGTTGCTGCTCGACGAGCCGACCGCCGGGATGAACCCCCAGGAAACGGTGAGCCTGATCAGCTTCATCCGCGAGTTGCGCCAGCAGTTGGAGATCGCCATCCTGCTGATCGAGCACGATATGAAGGTCGTTATGGGCCTGTCGGAGCGCATCTCCGTGCTGGACTACGGCGTGAAGATCGCCGAGGGCACGCCCGCCGAGATCCGCGCCAACCCGCGGGTGATCGAAGCGTACCTGGGCCGGGGGAGCGCGAGCGAATAAGGCGCTGCCGATCCGCGGCCAGGAAGCAAAGGCAGCCATGGACGAGACCGCCCCCTACCGCCCGCTGCTGTTGCGGGCAGTCGGGATCACCAAACGTTTCGGCGCCCTGGTGGCCCTCGACGGGATCGACCTGGTGATCCCGCGCCATGCGATTATCAGCATGATCGGCCCCAACGGCGCGGGCAAAACCGTGTTCTTCGACGTGCTGAGCGGCATTCATAAGCCGACCAGCGGCCTGATCTGGTTCGACGGCCAGGCGATTGCCGGGCTGGCGCCCGATCGCATCGCCCAGTTGGGCATCGGGCGGACCTTTCAGAACATCCGCGTGTTCGCCAACATGTCGGTGCGCGAAAATGTGCTGGTGGGCTGTCATTGCCGCATGCGCGGCGGGGTGTGGGACGCCGTCTTTCACACCCCGATCCAGATCGAGGACGAGACGGTCGCCGCGGCACGGGTCCGGGACCTGCTGGCCTTTACCGGCCTGACGAGCGTGGCGGAGATGCCGGCCAAGCACCTGTCGTATGGCGATCAACGCCGCCTGGAGATCGCCCGCGCCCTGGCGACCGACCCGGCGCTGCTGCTGCTCGACGAGCCGAGCGCCGGTATGCACCCGCAAGAAACGGCGGCGATCATGGCGCTCATCGGGCGCTTGCGCGACGAGCGCGGGGTGACGATTCTGTTGATCGAGCACGACATGCGCCTGGTCATGCGTATCTCCGACCGGGTGGCCGTGCTCGATTACGGCGTGAAGATCGCCGAGGGAGCGCCCGCCCAGGTGCGGGCCGACCGGCGCGTGATCGAGGCATATCTGGGCCGGCCGGTGCCGGTGGGCGTCTAAGCAGAGGAGCAAGGGATGGCATTACTCGAAGTCGACCACATCGAAACCTACTACGGCAACATTCGCGCGCTCAAGGGCGTCTCCCTGACCGTGAACAAGGGCGAGATCGTGACGCTGATCGGCAGCAACGGCGCCGGGAAGACGACCACGCTGCGCACGATTTCGGGGATGCTCCACCCGCGCCGCGGGCAGGTGCGGCTGGAAGGCAAACGCATCGACACGCTGCCCGCCGACCAGATGGTCCGCCTGGGCCTGGCTCATTCGCCGGAAGGCCGGCGCATCTTCCGCCGCATGACGGTGCAGGAGAACCTGGAGATGGGCGCCTTCGCGCGCAACGACAAGGCCGGCATTGCCGCGGACCTGGAGCGCGTGCTCGGCCTCTTCCCCCGGCTCAAGGAGCGGCTGGCGCAGCAAGGCGGCACCCTCTCCGGCGGCGAGCAGCAGATGCTGGCGATGGGCAGGGCGCTCATGAGCAAGCCCACGATCCTGCTGCTGGACGAGCCCTCGATGGGCCTGGCGCCGATCCTGGTCGAGACGATCTTCGGCATCGTCAAGGATCTGAACGCCGCGGGCAACACCATTTTGCTGGTCGAGCAGAACGCCCTGCTGGCGCTGCAAATCGCCCACCGGGGCTACGTGATCGAGACGGGCCAGATCGTGCTCGAAGATACCGGCGCGAACTTGCTCAAGAGCGAGCAGGTGCGCAAGGCGTACCTGGGCGAGGACTAGGCGCTGCAAACCCGGCTGCTGCGGCGCGGCGATCTGCCCGCCGTCGCCACGCTCCTGGCCGATCAGTACCGCCGCTGGCACGCGCTGGACCCGCGCCTCTCCTGCCCGCCCCAGGTCGAGCGGGCCGCCCGCCGCGTGCTCGACGCCGATCTAGATCTGGGCGAAAGCTGGGCGCTGGTGGCCGAACGTCCGGCGGCGCCCGGCGCCCCGCCCGTCCTCGCCGGGTACATGCGCGCCTGGTGGCGCCATTTCGGGGCCGAAGACTCGCAGTTGATGTGGATGCCCGCCGATCACCTGACCTGCGAGATCTTCTTCCAGTTCGCCGCCGCCGCCGAGGAACCGCCCGACGCCGTCTTCCACACGCTGTTCGACGCCATGCTGCGCGCCACACCCGCCCCGCCGCGCGAGCCCTGGGTGCTGTCGCTGGTGCCGCCCGCCGCGGGCCTCGACCCGGCTCTGACCGCACTCGACTTCCGCCTGACCTCGGTCTTCGCCTACCGGCCCCGCGACGCCACCCCGCCCACCTTCCCGGTCCCGCCCGGCTTCCAGATCCGCCCCGCGACGCGCCAGGACACGGCGGCCCTGGTCGATCTGTACGCCGATCTCTGCGCTTACCATGTGCGCAACGACCCTTATGCCGACCGCATCCCGCCGCGCCTGCGCGAGGAATTCGCCTACGTAGTGCGCTCGGTGCTGGCGGAGCCGCGCCGCTGGGTGCTGCTGGTGGCCTGCGCCGATACGGACCCCGCCACACCGCGCGCCTTCAGCATGGCCTCGCTCGATACGGAGGACGCGCACCCGGCCCAGATCACCCAGCTTCCGCCGGGCACCGTCGGCTTCATCCACGACTTTATGATCGCCGAGGCGCTGCGCGGGCAGGGCCTGGGCCGTGCCCTGTGGGCCGCCACGCTCGACGCGCTCACCGCCCGCGCGCCCGCCGCGCCCCCGCGCGGCCTGCACGGCACCTGGCTCATCTACCGGCCCACCAACCCCACCGGCGCCCGCTTCTGGCCCGCCCTCGGCTACACCCCGCTCTACCACATGTGGCGTCGGGGCGGGTGGACGCGAGACGAGTAGTCAGTGGTCAGTGGTCAGTAGTCAGTGGTCAGTGGTCAGTGATTTCGCGCGCTCGCGAGTTCCAGCCGGCAGGCTATATGGTCCAGCGTGGCACTAGACTCGCCACTCGTCGTAACTGACCACTGACCACTGACCACTGACTACTCGTCGCCCCAGTCCATCTGCTCTTGCATGGTGCGGATGCGCGTGGCGAGGTCGGCGCGCGAGGTGACGCCCAGGTCGGCCATCAGGCGGGCGATGGCCTCCAGCCCGGCGCGGTCCGCGGCGCCCGGCACGCCCGCCGCCGGATCGGTCGTGTCGCCGCTCAGCCAGCGGCGCACCTCGGCCAGGTCGGTCACGCCGATCTCGTCCATCTCCTCGGCCAGGCTCTCCAGGTCTTCGAGCAGCAGCATCTGCGCATATTCGTCCTCATCGGGCGCGGCGGGGCGCCCGGATTCGTCGCTCATCGGCCCATCCTCCTGCGCCGGAATCGAGCAAGAAGCCTGCCCTCGCGCGGCGAGCGCGGCTGCAACCCGCCCCCGGCCCATTCGTTACACCGATAGACCCACGGGTCACGAGCGGACCGGTCTCGCATTGCGTGCCTCTTCACCGGCGCTGCTCGTGACCTGTAGGCATAGTTCGTGCTGGGCAAAGGCGCCTGGGCCGCTGCACTTTGCCCGGACGCCTTTGACCCCTAACGTACCCTGACAGGAGGAATTCGCCTATGAAACCGCAGCCTCGTGTTCTATTCAGCCTGGCGGCCATCGCCGGCCTGGGTGTGTCCATGTTGGGCTTCGTCGGGGCCGGCGCGCAACAGTTTCCCGAGTTCGCGCACCCGGCTTTCGAGGTTACCTGGAATCGCACCGACTCGCTGGTCGCCGAGGGCCGCGTGCCGCGCAGTTGGTACTGGGGCCCGCACCCGAACACCCCCGGTATCTACGAAACGCTGACCGATGCCCCCGACGGCTCGGGCCGGCACCTGGTGCAGTATTTCGACAAGAGCCGCATGGAGATCAATAACCCCGCCGGCAACGCCAACGAGAAGTTCTTCGTGACCAACGGCCTGCTGACCGTCGAACTGATCGGCGGCTGCATCCAGACCAGCACCAAGTCGCCCTGCGGCGAAGTGCGCTACCCGGCGGAGATCCCGATGTCGGGCGACCCCGGCGACCAGCTCGCGCCCACCTATGCCGCGTTCGCCAACGTCGCCAATAGCCGCTTCGGCGACCACCCCGACCCCGACCGCCGCGGCCAGCAAGTCACCGCAACCATCGACCGCAACGGCAATGTCGGCGACGATCCGGCGAAAGCCTCTGTGCCGCTGACCAAAGTCGCCTACTACGAAGCCAGCACCAAGCACAACATCCCCGAAGCCTTCTGGAACTTCCTGAACCAGACGGGCCAGGTCCGCGAGCAGGGCCAGATCGTGGTCGCGCCGCTCAGCAGCCCCTGGTTCTACGTCACCGGCCTGCCCATCAGCGACGCCTACTGGGCGCACGCCACGATCCGGGGCAAGGACACCGAGGTGCTGATCCAGGCGTTCGAGCGCCGCGTGCTGACCTACACGCCGAGCAATACGCCCGCCTTCCAGGTGGAGATGGGCAACATCGGCCAGCACTACTATGACTGGCGCTACGGGTTCTTCGGCCAGCCGGGCCCCGGCACGGGCACACCGTACAACACCCCCGTGAACGGCGGCACGCCGACCTATGCCCCGACGGGCAGCCCCGCCCCGGTGACGACCGTCACCAGCGTGCCGGCCACCAACACGCCCGGCGGGGAGGCGACGGCCACGGCCACTACGGAGGCCGCTACCGCGACTCCGGCGCCCGCCACGGCTACCGCGACTCCGGCGCCCGCCACGGCCACGAACACGCCCACGCCGACCAACACACCGCGATCCTCAACCTTCGACGCGCCCCAGCAATAGGTTGGGGCGGGCAGGACAAACACGGGAGCCGCGCGCAGGCTTGCGCGCGGCTCCTCTTTGTGCGCGGGGTGCCGCTTATCGCGTGCCGATGCTCTGGGCGGTGAGCCGGTTGCGCGCCTCCCAGAGTTCGGGGAAAAAGCGATAGGTGAGCGTCTTGCCCAGGTAGCCGCTGCCCGCCGAGCCGGCTGTGCCCGGCGACCGGTCGCCGATGACCCGCTCGACCAGCTTGACGTGGTGGAAGCGCCATTCCTGGAAGCGCACCTCGTACTCGCTCAGCGCCTCGGCCAGCAGGAACAGTTCGGGGTGGGCCGCGGAGGTCCCGTAGACGCAGACCAGGGCGGCCACCGGGTCGGGGTTCAGCCCGGTGAGCACGTCGCGGAAAGCCCCGGCCAGGGTGCGCGGCCAGCGGGCGCGCAGCGCCGCGCCGTCCATATACTTGTCGATCACCTTGAAGAAGGTGGGATCGTCGAGGCCCGAGGCCAGTTCCAGTTCGCGGAATTGCTCGGACTCGAAGCCGCTGGAGGTGGACAGCACCCCCCGGAAGCGGCCAAACTCCAGCGGCGGCATCGTCGCCAGGATGTCTACCTCGGTCCCCAGCACGCCGAAGATCGCGTTGGCACGCCTGATGAGCCGCGCGGCGTCCAGCAGGTCACCCTCGTCCAGCAGACCGATGATAGTTTGCAGTTCGTAGAGCACCTGCTTGAACCAGAGCTCTTGCGCCTGCTGCACGACGATGAACAACATCTCATCGTGCACGGTGGGCAGGCTGAGCGGCGATTGCAGGGCCAGCAGTTCGGGCACGCGCAGGTAGGAGCCGTAGGTCAGCGGGCCGGAACCGGGGCCGGGGGCGTGGTTGTGCTCAGTACTGGGCGGCATTATCGGCCCCCACCGGCAGTTCGCCGTGCCCCCCGTCCTGGCGCAACTCGATCAGCACGCCATGGGCGGCCCGCGGGTGGATGAAGGCCACCAGGCTGCCCTCGGCGCCGGGCCGCGGCTCCGGGTTGACCAGTTCGACGCCCGCCGCGGCCAACTGCCCCAGCAACCCGCGCAGATCGTCCACCTCGAAGCAGATGTGGTGCACTCCCTCGCCGCGGTTGGTGAGGAACTTCTGCACCGGGCCTTCCTCGCCCCGCGGGTGCAGCAACTCCAGGCGGCTCTCGCCCGCCGGGAAGAAGCTCACATCGACCCCTTCCGCCGGGACGGCCTCCGTGCCGGTGCATTCCAGCCCCAGCGCCTCCCAGAAGGCGCGCGCCGCCGCGTCCTGCACGGCCAGCCCGATATGGTTGATGCGTAAGATGCGCGCCATTGCGCTCCTCTCTAGCCGTCAGCCATCAGCCGTCAGCTATCAGGTATTAGAACGTTATTGTTCAACTGACCTGATAGCCCCCGCCAGCGGTTAGGCATTAAGACGCCGGCATCGTACTGACCTGACGGCTGACGGCTGACGGCTGATAGCTATTTCGTTGGCCCGCCGGGGGCCGGGGATGGATCGACCCAGCTAAACGGGTAGTGCGCGTCGTCGTATTCCTTCGCCCAGCGGGTCAGCTTCAGCGGGCGGAAGGTATCGACCATGACGGCCAGTTCGTCCGTCTGCTCCTTGCCGATGGAGGCTTCCGCCGCGCCGGGGTGCGGGCCGTGCGGGATGCCGTGCGGATGCAGGGTGAACGAGGCCACGTCGATGCCGCGTCGCGACATGAAGTTGCCGTTTACGTAGTAGAGCACTTCCTCGCTGTCGATGTTGCTGTGGTTATAGGGTGCCGGGATCGACAGCGGGTGGTAGTCGTACTTGCGCGGCACGAACGAGCAGACCACGAAGTTATGGCCCTGGAACGTCTGGTGCGTGGGCGGCGGCTGGTGGATGCGCCCGGTGATCGGCTCGAAGTCGGCGATGTTGAGGATCCACGGGAAGAGATAGCCGTCCCAGCCGACCACGTCGAAGGGGTGGTGGTCGTAGTGGTAAGCGCTGAGCCGCCCGTTGGCCTTGATGCGCACCTCGGCGCCGGGCGCGTCGAGCAACGCCAGCGGCGCGGCGGGCACGCGGATGTCGCGTTC
>CBJNAR010000047.1:0-10315 GCA_966434075.1 uncultured bacterium | reverse complement strand
CTGCGCGCCGAGGATGTGGGCGCCGCGGCACGGGAAGGCGACCGCATGGCGATCGAGATCATCCAGAACAGCGGGCAGATGATCGGCGACGTGCTGGCGGGCCTGGTGAACTTCTTCAATCCCAGCCTGATTCTCATTGGCGGCGGCGTTGCCGGCATCGGCAATCAGCTCTTAGCGTCGATTCGCCAGGCGGTGTTGCGCCGCTCGACCGCGCTGGCGACCCGCGACCTGGTCATCCGCTACTCGCCGATGGGCGCGGACGCCGGGGTGATCGGCGCGGTGTACCTGGCGCTCGACCATCTGTTTGTGGTCCACGACCACAGGGTCGCGCTGCCCTGACCCGCCCGGCGCACGCGGCAACGCGCCATCCGGTGGCTGCTGCGGTGGGCGGAGAGGCATGAGCAGTCAGAAGAAGGAGGTTCAGTGTGACAGATTCCAACTGGCGCGCAGGCGTCATCGGGACGGGCTTCATCGGCCCGGTGCATGTGGAGGCGCTGGGGCGGGTGGCTGTGGACGTGATGGCGCTGTCCGGGCACGGCGCCGAGCGCACCGCGGCCAAGGCCCGGCAACTCCACATTCCCCGCGCCTATGGCTCCGCCGAAGAACTGCTGGCCGACCCGGACATCGACGTGGTCCACATCACCTCGCCCAACCACCTGCACTTCCCGCACGCCAAAGCAGCGTTGCTGGCCGGCAAGCACGTGGTCTGCGAAAAGCCGCTGGCGATGGACTCGCAGGAGTCGACGGAGTTGGTGCGCCTGGCGCAAGCGCAGCAGCGCGTCAATGCGGTCAACTTCGTCACGCGCTACTACCCGCTGTCGCAGCACGCGCACGCCCTCGTGCAGCAGGGCGACCTGGGCCGGGTCTACAGCGTGCAGGGGTCCTACCTCCAGGACTGGCTGCTACTGCCTACCGACTGGAACTGGCGGCTCGAACCCGAATACGGCGGCGCGGTGCGGGCCATCGGCGACATCGGGTCGCACTGGATCGATCTGACGACGTTTATCACCGGCCTGGAAGTGGAAGCGGTGCTGGCCGACTTTCAGACTTTCGTGCCCGTGCGCCAAAAACCGACGCAGCCGGTGGAGACCTTCACCGGCAAGCTGCAAACCGCCGTCGAGTATGTCGAGCAGCCCATCCACACGGAGGATTACGCCAGCGTGCTGTTCCGCTACGCGGGCGGCGCGCGCGGCGTGATGACGGTGTCGCAGGTCAGCGCGGGGCGCAAGAACCGCCTATCCTATGAGATCGACGGCGCGCAGGCGGCGCTGGCCTGGGACGGAGAAAACCCCAACGAGTTGTGGATCGGCCACCGCGACCGGCCCAACGAACTGCTGCTGAAAGACCCGGCCCTGCTGGCGCCGGAGGCGCGGCCCTTCGCCGGCTACCCCGGCGGCCATGCCGAAGGCTTTGCCGACACGTTCAAGGGCCTGTACCAGGCCGTCTACGGCTACCTGGACGCGGGCGACTTCAGCGCCACGCCCGCTTTCCCCACCTTTGCCGACGGCCACCGCGCCCTGCGCATCGGCGAGGCGATCCTGCGCAGCGCGCGCGAGGACCGCTGGGTTTCGATTACTGAGATCGCGGAATAGTCCGCCACAACCGGGAGGAGTGCTATGAAACTTGGTCTGATGAGCGCCGCGCTGCCCAACCTGCCGCTGGACGAACTGGCGGCCTGGGCGGCCGGCAACGGCTTCGGGATGCTGGAAGTGGCCTGCTGGCCGCGCAGCAGCGCCGAGCGCCGCTACGCCGGGGTTACTCATATCGACGTGGCGGAACTGACGCCCGCCAAAGCCCAGGATATCCGTGGCCTGATGGAGCGCCACCAACTGCAGATTTCCTCGCTGGCCTACTATCCGAACCCGCTGCATCCCGACCCGGAGCACCGGGCGATGGTGATCGATCATCTGAAGCGGGTGATCGCCGCCGCCGAGATGTTGCAGGTGCCGATTGTCGGCACGTTCGTCGGGCGGGACGCTAACAAGACCGTCGAGGAGAACTTCGGTGCCTTCGAGCAGGTTTGGCCGCCGATCGTGCAGTTCGCCAACGAGCATGGCGTGAAGATCGCCATCGAGAACTGCCCGATGATCTTCTCCAACGACGAGTGGCCGGGCGGGCACAACCTCGCCGTCTCGCCCGCCATCTGGCGCCGCATGTGGGAGATCATCCCCGACCCGAACTTCGGGCTCAATCTCGACCCGTCGCACTTGGTCTGGCAGATGATCGACTACGTCCGCGTGGTCTACGACTTCGGCCCGCGCATCCTGCACGTCCACGCCAAGGACCTGCGCATCGACCGCGAGCAGTTGTATCAGCGCGGCGTGCTGTCGCTGGGCATGGGCTGGCAGATTCCGCGCCTGCCGGGGCTGGGCGAAGTACGCTGGGATCAGTTCATCAGCGCGCTCTACGCCGTGGGCTACGACTACGTGGTGAGCATCGAGCACGAAGACCGGGCCTTCGAGCAAACCGAGGACCTGGTAAAGCGCGGCTTCCTAATCTCGCGCGATGTCCTGAAACCCTATCTCCATTAACACCCCGGCCACCGGGGCATCCCCGCCGCTATCCGGCTGCTAGTCAGCCGGAGGGTGGGGACGCGCACCAGCAGCGCCCGGCGGATCCACACGAAGGTCCACCCCCGACCTCGTCTGATCCGCCGGGCGCTGCGTTGTATACGCCGCATCATCCGCGCGGTTCCCGGTCCCGCAGCGACCCCCCTTCCCGCAACTACCGGCGCCGGCTTTGGGGCGCCGGCGTTGCCACGGTGGAGAAACCGATACCAAAGACAACAGTGTTGCCCTATTGACAACCTCTGAGAAATCGATTACTATAGACCGCAAGACAGCCAGGGCCCCGGTGGACGCCACATGAGCGCGTGTTGAGCCCATCCGGTGTGCCTGGGATGGTCGTAGCCTGGGTCTAATCTTGCGTAACATCCTATCATCTCTGTAATTGATTACTCAGGAAGGTTTTCGACTATGAAACCACCGACGGTCAAGGAAGTGGCGCAACAGGCGGGCGTCTCCGTGGCGACGGTGTCGCGGGTGCTGAACGGCAGCACCGCCGTGGACGGCGAATTGCGCCAGCGCGTGATGGCGGCCGCGGAGCAACTGCGCTACCGCCCGAACCGCCTCGCCCGCAATCTCCGCACCAAGTCCACCAAGACGATCGCCATCGTCGTGCCCGATATCGAAAACCCCTTCTTTGTGTCGGTGACGCGGGGCCTGGAGGAAGTGGCCTTCCGCGAAGGCTATACCGTGCTGGTCTGCAACACCGACGACGACCCGCAGCGTGAGAGCGTTTATCTGCAGGTGCTGCTGGACGAGGCCGTGGCCGGGATCGTCGTCTGCGCGACCGATGAGCGCCGCAGTTCGGCCCAGGTGCTGAAGATTATGGAGCAGGGCGTGGCTATGGTCGGCCTCGACCGGCGCCTGGAAAACGCCCCGGTCGACGGCGTGCTCTCGGATAACTTCGGCGGCACGCGCACCGCCGTCTCCTACCTGATCGAGCAGGGCCACCGGCGCATCGGGCTGATAGCCGGGCCGGCAAAATACGCCCCGGCCCGCGAGCGGCGCATGGGCTACGAACAGGCGCTGCTCGACCACGGCATCGCCGTCGAACCGGCCCTGATCAAGGTAACGAACTTCAAAGGTCCCGAGGCCGCCGTGGCGACCGAAGAACTCTTCACGGCGGGCGACCCGCCCACGGCGCTGTTCTTGAGCAGGGGCAACGTCGCCCTCGGCAGCCTGCGCGCCCTGCACCGGCTGGGGTTGCAGGTGCCCGCCGATGTGTCCCTGATCGTGTTCGACGACCTGGAATGGGCCGATGCCTACAACCCGCCGCTGACCGTGGTATCCCAGAACACCCGCCAGTTGGGCGGCCTGGCCGGCGATCTCTTGCTGCGCCGCCTCCGCGGCAGCACCGAGCCGCCGCAGGAGCGCCACCTGGCGACCCAGTTGATCGTCCGCGGGTCGGTTACGCGCCCGCGGTCCTAGCCCGCCCGTCTGCGCCGGCAGACCGGCCCTAGCGCAGCGCCCGGCGTGGGGTCGCTGCAAGGAGCAAACCAGATGCTGCGCCGTCTCGCATTGCTGTTGCTGCTGGTTCTGAGCGTCTCGGCCTGCGGCGGAGACCAGAGTTACACCGCCGTAACCGTGGACAACGCGCCCAGCGTGGCCCGCATCAAGATCCTCACCGGCCACACCGGCGGGGTGAACGCCGTCGTCTGGTCGCCCGACGGCAAGATGATCGCCTCGGCCGGCGACGACCGCGCCATCTATCTATGGGACCCCGACACGGGCAAGGAGATCCGCCACTGGTCGGGGCACACGCTCGCCATCACCTCGCTGGCCTTCGCGCCCGACGGCAAGACGCTCGCCAGCGGCGGGCGCGACAAGGCCGTGATCCTCTGGGACCCCGCCGATGGCCGGCAACTGCGCACCTTCTCCGACAGCGACCAGATCCTGGCCCTGGCCTTCTCGCCCGACGGCAAGCTGCTCGCCTCCACGGGCCGCAGCAAGACCGTCATCTTCTCCGATCCCTCCACGTTGCAGCCGGTCCGCACCATCAAGGGGTTCGGCGACCGGGTGAACGACCTGGCCTTCTCGCCGGACGGCGCCACGCTGGCGACTGCGGCCGGCGACAACAAGGTGCAGACCTGGGATGTCGCCAGCGGCGCTAAGAAGCTGGAGATCACCGATCATAAGGCCGGCGCCACCGCCGTGGCCTTCTCGCCCGACGGCAAGATGCTGGCGACCGGCGACGGCGCCGCCAAGATCCGCGTCTGGGACGCGGCCAGCGGCAGCGCGATCGCGACCTGCGCCGGCCTGATCGGCACCGTCCGCGACCTGGCCTTCTCGCCCGACAGCAAAACCCTGGCCTCGGCCAGCGCGGATCATGCCTTCGCCCTGTGGAACCCTGCCACCGGCGCGCGTCTCGGGCCCGGACGCACGCCGGCTGAGCAGGCGGCCACCGGCCACGGCAGCGAAGTCAACAGTGTGGCCTGGCGCCCCGACGGCACTATCGTCGCCACCGGGAGCTATGACCAGCGCGTGCTGCTCTGGGCGGTGCAAATACAGTAAGGAGGTGGCCTATACTTCACACGGTCTGTTTGCGAACCCGATATGTTAACGACCCGTTCATAGGAGGAAACTTCGCATGCTACGTACATCCAAGGCCGGTTTGGCGCTGCTGCTCGTGCTGGCGGTGCTGCTGACCGCCTGTGGGGAGTCCCCCGCGACCAGCACCTCCGTGCCGGCGGCGGCCACCGACACCCCCGCGCCCGCGGCAGCGGCGGCCACCGATACCCCCGCGCCCGCGGCAGCGGCGGGCACCGACACCCCTGCCACCGGCGGGGGGGAGGCCACGGCCACCGCCCCGATTGGCATCCCGACCGTCGGGCCGACGCCCGTCGTCCCGGCCGGCGTGACCACGATCAAGGTCGTGGACTGGGTGGCCGAGAATACCTCGTCCTGGGCCAACCGCTGGTACAAGCCCTTTGAAGAAGCCAACCCCGACATCAAGATTGTCCACGAGCAGATCACCGGCAACTATATCGAGACGGTGCTCACCCGCCTGACCGGCAGCAACGACATCGACCTGATCTGGGTCGCGCCCGACAGCGTCGGCAGCTTCCTGCGCTCCGGCGCGACGCTCGACCTGACCGACAAGATCAAGGCCGAGGGTGACAGCCTCCAGCTCGACAAGTTCCCGCAGTGGACCAAGGACGATTACACCACGGTGCGCTACCCCGACCTGAAGGTCGGCGCCGGCCAGTATGGGCTGCCGCTGGTGATGTTCGTCTGGGAAATGTGGCACAACGCCGATATGGAAGCCGCCGCCGGCCTCAGCACGCCGCAGCGTGGCTGGACCTGGGACGACTTCGCCACGATGAGCAAGAAGATGACCGACGAGTCGAAGCACCAGTACGGTTACCAGAACCAGAACTGGACGCTGCCGCTCTATACCTGGGTCTGGCAGAACGGCGGCGACATCCTCACGCCGGATGCCAAGCAGATGGTCGTCGGCCAGCCGCCCGCGGTCGAGGCGTTCACCTTCTTGCAAGACAAGCAGGTCAACGACAAGATCTTCGTGCCCATCGATCAGACCACCGGCGCCAACCCGATCGGGTTTGACAGCGGCAACGCCGGCATGATCACCCGCGGCAACTGGAACCTGGACCTGAGCCGCGACTGGAAGTTCAAGTGGGACCTGTCGTATCCGCCGAAGAACAAGACAGAAGGCACGCTGGGCGAAGAATTGGGCCTGATCATCAACAAGAGCAGCCCCAAGACCGTCGCCGCCTGGAAGGTGCTGAAGTGGATCGCCGGCCCCGAGGGCCAGCGCACCCTGGCCGTCAACGACGTGGTGCCCAATACGGCCGTCATGAGCGAAGTGGGCCTGCAGGCCGCGCCCGACAACGTGCGCAGCCTGGTGGTGCCGCTTGCCGGCGACGCCATGGTCCACTCGGCCCCGCAGTGGTTCCGCCCGAAGTATACGCCCGGCGACTTCCAGGACCGCCTCTCCGTCCTCTGGACGGGGGAGAAGAAGGCGGCCGACCTGCTGCCGGCCATCGAAAAAGAGTTCAACGAAGCGCTGTCGAAGCCACTGCCCTAGCAGTTCTAGCGTTCTGCGGCGCGGGGCGTGCCCCGCGCCGCGGGACCAAAGGAGAGCCTTATGGCCAGAGCCAGAATGGGCCACATGGAGCGCCAGCGAGCGATCCAGGGCTGGCTGTTCGTCTCGCCCTTCGTAGTCGGCTTCCTGCTCTTTTTCGCCGGGCCGATGTTGTTCGCCGCGTACATCAGCCTCAACCGCTGGCCGGTGCTGGGCGAACCCACCTTCATCGGCCTGACCAACTTCACCAACATGTTCGCCGACGATCTGTTCTGGACCTCGTTGCGCATCACGACAATCTATACGGTCTTCAGCGTGCCGCTGGGCATGGTCGCCGGGCTGGCCCTGGCGATGTTGCTGAACACCAAGGTCAAGGCGCTGGCGCTGTTCCGCACGCTCTACTACGTGCCCGCGGTGATCACCGGCGTCGCCCTGGCCCTGCTGTGGTGGATGATGTTCAACACCGAGTACGGGCTGATCAACAACGCGCTGGCGATCATCGGCATCCCGCGCATCCCCTGGCTCACGCACACGCAGTGGGCCTTGCCCGCGCTGATCCTCATGAGCCTGTGGCAGGTGGGCGGCGGCATGGTGATCTACCTGGCCGGGTTGCAGGGCATCCCCAGCGAGTTGTACGAGGCGGCGACCGTGGACGGGGCGGGCGGCTGGTCCAAGTTCCGCCATATCACCATCCCGATGCTGTCACCGGTGCTGCTGTTCAACCTGGTGCTGGGCATCATCGGCTCGTTCCAGAGTTTCACCAACGCCCTGATTATGACCAACGGCGGCCCCAGCCAGTCCACCCTGTTCCTGGTGCTCTATATTTATCGCAACGCGTGGCAGTATAACCAGATGGGTTACGCCGCCGCGCTGTCCTGGGCGCTGTTCGCCGTGATCCTGGCCGTGGTCATCATCGTCTTCCGCCTCACGTCGGCTCGTGTCTACTACGCGGGCGGCAGCACGCGCGGCGGATTCTAGAAAGGAGCGGCCATGGCTAGCAGCGAACTCGGCCAGCGCACCGCCGGTGGGCCGGTACCGGACGACGAAGCGCGGAAGCACCGCGTGGCAAGCACCACTGCGGGCCTCACGTCGGACACCCGAGTGACCGGGCTGATCCAGCGCATCCTGATTTACATTGTGCTGATCGCCGGGCTGGGCATCGTGCTCTTCCCGCTGGTGTGGATGCTCTCGGCATCGATCAAGCCGAAGAGCGAGATCTTCGCCTTCCCGCCGGTCTGGATCCCATCGACCCCGCTATTCGCCAACTATCCGCGCGGGTTGGAGACGATGAAATTCCCCATGGCGCTGACCAACACGCTGCTGATCGCGATCCCGTCGATGGTCGGCCAGGTGGTGTCGTGCGCGCTGGTGGGCTACGGGTTGGCGCGCTTCCGCTTCCCTGGACGCGATGCGCTCTTCATCCTGGTGCTGGCGACCATGATGCTGCCCAGCCAGGTCACGCTGATCCCGACTTATATCCTCTTCAGCCGCCTGGGCATGGTCGATACCTTCTGGCCCTTCTGGCTGCCCGCCTGGACGGCCACTTCGGGCTTCAACATCTTCCTGTTCCGCCAGTTCTTTCTCTCGATTGCCCCGGAACTGGAAGACGCGGCGCGCATCGACGGAGCGGGCGTGTTCGACATCTTCCTGCGCATCTTCCTGCCGCTGTCGAAGCCGGTGCTCGCGACCGTGGCCCTGTTCGCCTTCCTGTTTTACTGGAACGACTTCTTCGGTCCGCTGATCTATCTGCCCTCCACGTCCCATAAGACCTTGCAGCTCATGTTGATGAACTTCCAGCAGTTCTACACGACCGACTGGGGACCGATGATGGCAGCCATGGTCGTCATCACCATCCCGCCGTTGCTGATCTTCTTCTTCGCCCAGCGCCTGTTTATTCAGGGCGTCGTCTTCACCGGGATTAAAGAATGAGTACCACTGCTGCCATCCAGATCGACGACCTGACCAAGCGCTACGGCACGCGCATCGCCGTGGACGGCGTGAGCCTGGCGGTCGCGCCGGGCGAGATCGTTGGCTTCCTGGGGCCGAACGGCGCCGGCAAGACGACGACCATCCTCATGCTGCTGGGCATCGTGCCGCCGACCAGCGGGACGGTGCGTGTGCTGGGCGAGGCGATGCACGAGCGCGCGCTGCAACTCAAGACGCGCATTGGCGTGGTCTCCGAGCACCAGTCGGTCTACGGCGAAATGACGGCCCAGCAGTATCTGGCCTTCTTCGTCGATATGTACGGCGTGCCCGACGGCGACGCGCGCATCGCCGAGTTGCTCGACGCGCTGGACCTGACGGCGCGGCGGCACAGCCGCATCAAGGAGTTCAGCCGCGGCATGCAGCAGAAACTGGCCGTCGCCCGCGCACTGCTGCACGCGCCCGACCTGCTGGTTATGGACGAACCGGCGTCGGGCCTCGACCCCTACGGCATCAGCCAGGTCCGCGAACTGATCTACGAGCAAAAGCGCCTGGGCAAGACGGTGTTCCTCTCGTCGCACATCTTGTCCGAGATCGAGCAAACCGCCGACCGGGTGGCGATTCTGGCCCGCGGGCGTATCGTGGCCCAGGGCACGGTGGCCGAGATCCGCGGCAAGTTGGAGCCGGGCGGTCGCTACACCCTGGAGTACGAAGGCAACGAGGCGGCGATCCGACGCGCGCTGGCCGCCCTGCCGGCGGTGCGCGAGGTGAAAGCCGAGGGCAGGCGATTCCTGGTGCGCGTCGCCCCCGGTCGCGACATGCGCGCCGAGATCAGCCGGGCGGTCACGGGGGCCGGCGGCGTCGTGCTCAGCATCAACCGCCAGGAGATGAGCCTCGAAGAGGCTTTCCTGACCGTGACCGACGACAAGGTGAAGCGCCTGGCCGCAACGAGCCGTCAGCCGTCAGCCGTCAGCCGTCAGCCGTCAGGCGACGAGCGCGACCTGATAGCTGATAGCTGATAGCTGATAGCTGATAGCTGATAGCTGACGCCTCGTTGCGGCCCGCCGGTACTGAGCAGAAGAAGGATGGTCGAATGGAGATTTCGATGGAGCGTGCCCCGCGCGAATCGGCGCAACGCCCGGCCCGCGCGCAAGCCAGGGCCGACGCCCGGATGCGCCGGGCGGTGGTGCGGCGCCTGGCCCGCCGCGAGGTGGCCGCCGCGCTCGCCGGGCCCAGCCTCTACCTCATGGTGACGCTGGCCTGCCTGGTCGCCGCCGTGCTGGTCAAGAGCTATCTCGACTACGTGAGCGCCAACGGCACCATGGTCATGGCCGAGCCGCTGAAAGGCCCGCTGCTGTTCGCGGTGATCGCCCTGACCGGCTATCTGGGTCTGGCCGCCGCCGCCGGGCTGGCGGGCGAGCGCGAGCGCGGCACGCTGGAAGTGCTGTTCTACGGCCCGGTGGACGCGCCCGGCTACATCGGCGGCAAGCTGCTCGGCCACCTGGCGACCTATGGGCTGGCGATCGCCGCACTGGCGGTGTTCCTGGGCGTGGCCGCGCTGCTCAGCGGGATGCCGCTGGGCGCGAGCACACTGCTCTTGCTGGTCGCCTCGCTGCTGCCCGCCGCCGCCATGATAGCGCTTGGCCTGCTGCTGGCGGCGCTGGTCGGGCGCATCCGCCCGGCCCTGGCCCTGACCGCCACGGCTATCGCCGTCCTGGTCGCCATCGACGCGGGCAGCCAGTTCGCCGCGGCCCAGCCCGGCGACACCCTGCTCGGGTCGGCGGCG
>CBJNAR010000046.1:0-10422 GCA_966434075.1 uncultured bacterium | reverse complement strand
GCGCTGGCGATCAAAGAGCAAAATGCGGCGGGCGGGGTCCGCGGACGCCAGGTGGAGTACCAGGCGCTCGACAGCGCGGCGACCAAAATCATCGCGGCAACCAGCGAGGCGATCAGCCGCAATCCCGCCGCCATCATCGGCTTCGAGGACACGGAATCGTCGCTGACCGCCGCCCCCCTGGCGCAAAAAGCGGGCATCCCGTTCATCACGGTGGGGGCGACCAGCCTCCAGGTACCGCAGCCGATGGGCGACACGGCCTTCCTGATCGCCTTCGGCGACAACATCCAGGCCGCCGCCGGGGCCGAGTTCCTCTACGATAAGCTGCACGCACGACGGGTCGCGGTCCTGACCAACGCCGACGACGAGTATGCGGACGGTCTCTCTACCTACTTCCAGGCGCGGTGGCGGGAACTCGTGCCCGCCGGCCCGGTGCTCACCGAGACGTACCAGGCGAACGACACCGATTTCAGCGCCCAACTGGCCCGGTTGCAGGCGGTCCAACCCGCCCCCGATGCGATCTATCTCGCCGCGTACTCCAACGAGTGGGAAGCCCTCCTGCCCACCATCCGCGCCGCCGGGTTCCAACAGCCGATTCTCGGCGGCGATGCCTTCGACGGGGTCGTCACATCGCTGGGGGCTGGAGCGCAGGATGTGTCCAATATCTACTACACGTCCGCCGGGATGGTCCCGCCGCCGGCCACCGGGCGGCTGCATGATTTCGTCGTCGCCTATGCCAGGGAATACAGCCAGGCACCCGATCTCATTTTCCCGGCGCTCGGCTATGACGCCGCGCGGGTCTTGCTGGACGCGCTGAACCGCGCCGCCGACCTGCGGGGTCCGTCCGTCCGTGCGGCGCTGGCGGCCACGCGGGACTTCGCGGGTATTACTGGCACGATCCCCTTCGGCCCTGGCGTGGCCGGGCACGTGCCGCAGAAGCCGGTGCCCATTGTCGAGATCAACGCCGGGCAGCCGCGCCTGGTCAGTAGCGTTACGCCCCAATCGGTGCCCAAGCCGTAAGGCCGGGATATAGTAGCAGCGCACCGATAATGCGCCCCAGGCGTTACACAGCGGCCCGATCTCCCAAACGAGATCGGGCCGCGCCCGCTTGTGGGCGGCTATTTCAATGCCGCGCTGTAGGGGCCGGTTTCAAACCGGCCCGCCGCGCAACGCCGTCCTATGGCGGGCGACCGGCGTGCTACTCGCTCGTCAATTGGCGCACCCCTTGCAGCGGGATGCGCAACCAGTCAGGGCGGTTGTTCAGTTCGTAGATCAGTTCGTAGATCGCCTTTTCCAGCAGATAGGCGTCGAGCAACACCCGGAGATTATCGCGGGAGCGCGGCAGGAAGTCGCCCTGCCCGGCCACGCGCAAATACTCGCCCAGGAAAGCGGCGCTGATCCACTGATGCCAGGCGTCGGCCCACTTTTCGAGCAGGAACATCCGCTCGGGGTCGGCATCGGCGGGCCGGTTGAACAGGGCGGCGTAGGCGGCATAGTGGAAGGAGCGCAGCATGCCCGCCACGTCTTTGAGCGGCGATTGCTTCTGCCGGCGCTCGTCCAGCAAGCGGAGCGGTTCGCCCTCGAAGTCGATGATGACGAAATCCCGGCCCGTATAGAGCACCTGGCCCAGGTGATAGTCGCCGTGGACTCGCGTGCGCAAGGTGTGAATCGCCTGGTCGAGCAGCGGTTGGAAGCGATCCGGCAGCGCGGTCTCCTCCGCCAGCACCGCCTCGGCGCTGCTGCGGGTGGTTTCCGGCAGATCGGACAGGCGCGCGCGCAGCAACTGGAAGGCATCGGCGGCCAGCCGCTGGATGGCATCGTACAGCGCGCGCTGATAGGCGGCGTCGAACGGCACGGGGGTGAAAGCCGGGTCCTGCGCGTCGGACGCCAGCGCCAGGTGCATCTCGGCGGTGCTGCGGCCCAGCAACCGGGCCGAATCGAGGTAGGAGCCGAGCGCCTCGCGAATCGGCAGGGGGATCTCCTGGCCGGCGTTGTCGAGCAGGTGCTCGCCGACCGGCATTTCAGGCGAGACAGGCCGGGCCGCCGCCTGGTCATAGTAGGCGGCCAGTTGCTCCAGGGTATAACTCCAGGCGTCGCCCTGGTTGGGCACGAACCCTTGGAGGATAGCCAGGGTTTGCGGCTCGCGTTGGGGTTCCACCCGCTCCAGCGCGCCGGCCAGGGGCGGCGTGTGCGGGAAGCCCCGCGCGGTCAGGAAGCGGCCAATCTCCAGATCGGGACTGATGCCTTGCTCCAGCCGCCGGAACAGCTTCAGGATGAATTGCTGCCCGTAGATGATCGAGGTGTTGCTCTGCTCGGCCCCGACGAGGCGGGGTGTCAGCGGCGCATCGCTCGCCGCAGCGATTTGCGCGAAGACGGGGGTGGCCGTGGCGTGGATCATCAACGGCTCGTCGCCGAAGCGCCGCCCCTCCCGGATCGCCTGGAGCAACGCCTGCTCAAAGCCGGCATCCCACGACGCATCATAGAGCACGCCGGGCGCGCCCCCGGCATCTGTCGCGGGCGCCAGGATCGCCTGCGGTGCCTGCTGCTGCAACCGGGCCGCCGCCTCGCCGGACGCGAACGCCAGCGGCAGCACGAAGGTCTGCGGGGCGCCCTCGGCATACTGGACCTCGATGAAGGTCAGGTACGCCTGCGGCGGCCCGGCGGGGTCCGGCGCGAAAGGGACCTGACCGGCCAGACGCACGCGCGTGATGGTGCGCGCCTTGGCGCTGAACCAGCGCTGCCCGCGCAGGTAGTCGGGCAAGAGCGCTTCCAGCGCCTTGCTGTTCGGGCCGGCGAAGCTGCCGGCCTGGTTTGTGTCCATGGGCGACCCGGTTTGCTGGTCCATTCGTTCCCCACCCCTCCCATTCATCACACAAGGCGCTACACAAACGGATCGAAGTTCTGCTCGGTGTTCATGCGCCGCCGCAGGCTGAAGACATGCGCGGGCAGCACCTGGGGGTTGAGTTCCACGTAGTTTTGCCAGCCCGACCAGAGAAAGCGATTATCGGCGAGCAGGTCCAATACCTCGTACGAGCGGTGCGGATCGATGCCCAGTTCTTCGACCGGCACATCGATCATGCCCGATTGCGTATTGCGCGGGTCCAGGTTGACCACAGTCAGGATGATGTTATCCATATTCGGCGTGGCTTTATAGTAGGCGATAAGCTGGTCGTTGGTCGTGCCGACAAAGCGCAGGCCCTCGTTGCTTTGCAGCGCCGGATTGTCGCAGCGGATCTGGTTGAGCCGGGCGATCAGCAGGCGCAGGCTCAGCGGATTGTCCACGTCCCAGTGCTTGACCTCGTACTTCTCGGAATTGAGGTATTCCTCTTTGCCGTGCGCGATGGGCTGGTTGACGCCCAGTTCGTAGGCCGGGCCGTAGATGCCGTAGCTGGCGGCGAGCGTGGCGGCCAGCACGATCCGCGACATAAACGCGGGCCGCCCGCCCTGCTGCAGGTGCTCAGTCAGGATGTCGGGTGTATTGGGCCAGACGTTGGGGCGGAAGAACTGCGACACCCCGGTTTTGGTCAGTTCGGTGAAATACTCGGTCAGTTCCCAGCGGGTGTTGCGCCAGGCGAAATAAGTATACGACTGGGTGAAGCCGATTTTCGCCAGGTAATACATGACCTTGGGCCGGGTGAAGGCCTCGGCCAGGAAGATCACGTCGGGATGATCCTGCTTGATGCCGGCAATCAGCCATTCCCAGAAGCGCAGCGACTTGGTGTGCGGATTGTCCACACGGAACACTTTTACGCCGAAGCCGATCCAGAAGTCGAACACGCTCTTGAGTTCGTCCCAAAGTTCGCGCCAGTTCTCGGACTCGAAGTTGAAGGGATAGATATCCTCATACTTCTTCGGCGGGTTCTCGGCATACTGGACCGTGTTGTCGGGGCGCCACTTGAACCACTCCGGGTGCTCGCGCACGTAGGGATGGTCGGGCGAGACCTGGAAGGCGATGTCCATGGCGACTTCCATGTTGTATTCGCGGGCTTTCGCCACAAAGCTGCGGAAATCGTCCAGGGTGCCCAGTTCGGGATTGATCGCCTTGTGGCCCCCCGCCTCGTTGCCGATGGCCCAGGGGCTGCCCACGTCGCCGGGTGCGGCCACCACGTTGTTGTTCTTGCCCTTGCGCTTGGTGGTGCCGATCGGGTGGACCGGCGGGAGGTAGACGATGTCGAAGCCCATCGAGGAGATATAGGCCAGTTGCGCTACAGCCTCTTTCAAAGTGGTCTGGGTGCAGTTCTTGGTCCAGCAAGAGCGGGGGAAAAACTCGTACCAGGTGCTGAACCGGGAGCGGACCCGATCCACCACGATGCCTAAGGTGGGTTCATATGTGGTGGCCGTGCTGCGGTCGGTATAGCGATACATCAGGTCGGCCAGTTCCGCCGAGAAGGCGGCGCCCGTGGCCGCGTCACCGCCGGCGCGCAGGGTGTCCAGGTAGCCGCGCAACTTGTCCTGGTCGGCTCCGGTGGCGCGCGGCAGGGCATCCTCCACATGCTGGGCGCCGATGAGCAGGTCAATCGACACATCCTGCCCGGCGGCGATGCGCTTGCCCAGGTCGCGCGACCAGTGCTTGAAGTGGTCGAGCCAACCCTGCACGGTGTACTGGTAGTGGCCCATCTCGGCGACCATGAACTCGGCGCGCCAGCGGTCGTTGATCAGCTCGGTCATGGGCGCCTCGTTCCAGGTCGTGGCGCCCTCCTTGCGATACAACACCGCGCACGACACGGCTTCGTGCCCGTCGGTGAACACATCCGCCTCGACAATCACGCGTTCGCCAACCACACGCTTGATCGGGAAGCGCCCGTCGTCGACTTCGGGGTCCACTCCCTCGACAACCACCCGGCGCGGATCCTTTGTAATCTCCATCGTCTCCTACCTCATCATGGGATTGTGATTCCGGGAATCCTGCGTGGTCAGGGTTAGCCAGATCCGTGCCCTGGCTGCGGCCGCGGAGCGGATTCGCGCCGGGGAATCGGCGATGCGGTGGTACATTACTTGCGGTGCAGCCGTGCTCAGTAGCGCCAACTCATGTTGCATCCCAACGAACCGTACCCACACCAAGATCAGGAGTGTGACCACGACCCATGAGCGACAATGACTGGTACAAAGACGCCATCATATACGAGTTGCACGTCAAGGCGTTTTATGACGGCGACGGCAACGGGATCGGCGACTTCCGCGGGCTGATCGAAAAACTGGATTACCTGCAAGACCTGGGCGTCAATTGCATCTGGCTGTTGCCCTTCTACCAGTCGCCGTTACGCGACGACGGCTATGATATCGCCGACTACTACACCGTGCATCCGAACTACGGCACCGTCGCCGACTTCGAGGCGTTCCTGGCCGAGGCGCACATGCGCGGCATCCGTGTGCTGGCCGACCTGGTGCTCAACCACACGTCGGACCAGAACGCCTGGTTCCAGGAGTCGCGTCTCTCCCCCGATTCGCCGAAACGCGACTACTATGTGTGGAGCGATACGGATAAAAAATACCAGGAGGTCCGCATCATCTTCATCGACACCGAACGGTCCAACTGGACCTGGGACCCGGAAGCCAAGCAATATTTCTGGCACCGCTTCTTCAGCCACCAGCCCGATCTAAACTACGACAACCCGGAAGTGCGGGAGGAGATGCTCAAAGTGCTGGGCTTCTGGCTCGATAAGGGGCTCGACGGCTTCCGCTGTGATGCCGTGCCGTACCTGTTCGAGCGCGAGGGCACCAATGGCGAAAATCTGCCGGAGACGCACGAGTATTGCAAGGCAGTGCGCAAGTTCATCGACGACCACTACAAGGACAAGGTGCTGCTCGCCGAGGCTAACCAGTGGCCCGCCGATGTGCGTCCCTACTTCGGCGACGGCGACGAATTCCAGATGTGCTTTAACTTCCCGCTGATGCCGCGCCTGTTCATGGCGTTGCGCCGGGCCGACCGGACGCCGATCGTGGACATCATCGCCCAGTTGCCCGACATCCCGGAGAACTGCCAGTGGGGCATCTTCCTGCGCAACCACGACGAGCTGACCCTGGAGATGGTCACGGACGAAGACCGCGACTATATGTATACTGAGTACGCGACCGACCCGCGCATGCGCTTGAACCTGGGCATCCGCCGCCGCCTGAGCCCCTTGCTGGACGACAGCCGCGAACAGATCCAACTGCTCAACAGCCTGCTCTTCAGCCTGCCCGGCACGCCGATCATCTATTATGGCGACGAGATCGGCATGGGTGACAACATCTACCTGGGCGACCGCGACGGGGTACGCACGCCGATGCAGTGGACGAGCGATCGCAACGCCGGCTTCTCGCGGGCCGATGCCGCCCGGCTCTACAGCCCGGTGATCAGCGACCCGCTCTACGGCTACCAGGCCGTGAATGTCGAGGCCCAGCAGCGCACGCAATACAGCCTGCTGCGCTGGATGAAGCGCATGATCGCCGTGCGCAAGCAGTATCCCGCCTTTGGCCGTGGCGACACTCGGTTCCTGAACCCGGAGAACCAGCGCATCCTGGCCTTTGTCCGCTCCTACCAGGGGCAGGATATCCTGATCGTCTGCAACCTGTCGCGGGCGGCCCAGCCGGTCGAACTGAGCATCCCGGAATTTCGCGGCGCCACCCCGGTCGAGCTCCTGGGCGACACGCGCTTCCCGCCGGTGGGCGACCTGCCCTACTTCCTGACGCTGGCGCCCTACGGCTTCTACTGGTTCCGCATGGAGCCGCCTATCGAGGGCTAATCCGCCCCGTCGCGCGATGCCGCCTGGCCTTGTCGGAGGACAGGGACCAGGCAGCATTTTGGCGCACGGCGCCGAGGATCGCGCGGCCCGCAAACGATCATGCGCCCCGCTATTCCGGCACGTACCGGTACCGGTTATCGATCACAGCCCGATCCAGGACCCCGGCTGGTACTAAAATACCCCTGCTGTGCTCGTCATTTCCCTTGACGATCCGCCGCCTGAGCGGGTATAGTGGAGACCGCACGACTTGTCCAGGCCGCCTTCCCGCGCCGCCGCGTTTGGTCCCCCTTCCCGGTCACTGTAGAGGCCGGCTTGAAACCGCCCGGCCCGCCCGGCTGCAGCCCCACCCTTCCGCATCCGGAGAGATGCCGCATGCTCACCATCTCCCGTCCCTGGTTCCTGGTGCTGTTGCTGCTCGCCGCCGGGGCAGCCCCTCCGGCGATGGTGCCTGGCACCGCGCGGGCCAGGGCCCTGCCGCCCGCCGCGCCCGCAGTTCGCGTCCTCGCGCCCACCAGGGCGGATCCGATCACCATCGAAGACCGCGGCGTGACCATCGACTTCCCCCAGCAGATCGTCTTCCGCGCCCACGTCGCCGCCCCCGGCCCGATCCAGCGCGTCGTCCTCGAATACGGCGTCGAGAAGTTGACCTGCGGCACCGTCACCGCCAAAGCCCTGCCGCCGATCACGCCCGCGCCCGCCCTCGATGTCACCTGGACCTGGGACATGCGTAAGTCCGGCGCCGAGCCGCCCGGCGCCCGCCTCTGGTACCGCTGGCACGTCACCGACCAGGCCGGGCACGAGCAGGTCTCCGAGCGCCAGCGCGTCGTCTGGCTCGACCAGAAGCACGCCTGGAAGAGCGCCGGCAAAGAGCAGTTGACTCTGCACTGGTATAACGGCACCCAGGCGTTCGCCAATGAGTTGCTGGCGGCAGGCACCGGCGCGCTGCGCCAGTTGCAGCGGACCACCGGCGTGCAGGACACCGCGCCCATCGACCTCTATATTTACGCCAACTCCAGCGATATGCGCGACGCCACGCTCTACGAACCCGGCTGGACCGGCGGCCAGGCGTTCCCCACCTCCGACATCGTCATCATCGGCATCGCCCCCGACCAGTTGGACTGGGGCAAACAGACCGTCGCCCACGAACTCACCCACGTGCTGGTCGGCCACCTGACCTTCTCCTGCCTCAGCAGCGTGCCCACCTGGCTCAACGAAGGCATCGCCGTCTACGGCGAAGGCGGCCCCGACGCCGCCATGCGCGACCAGCTCCGCGCCGCCATCGCCGCCGACACCTTGATTTCGGTGCCCGCCCTCAGCGGCGGCTTCTCCGAACACGCCGACAAAGCCGACCTCTCCTATGTCGAGTCGTACAGCCTGGTGAACTACCTGGTCAGCACCTTTGGCCCCGACCGGATGCGGGCGCTGTTCGCCGCGCTGCACGACGGTCGGACCATCGAGGAGGCGCTCCAGGCCACCTATCACCTGAACCTGGCCGGGCTGGAGGCCGGGTGGCGCCAGTCCATCGGCGCGCGCCCACCGGCCGCTGCGGTGGGCACCGCCATCGCCAGCGCGACCCCGGTGCCCACCTACCCGCCCATCGAGGCCGCGCCCTCCAGCGCCTCCGCCGCCCTGGCCGCCCCCACCGCGCGGCCTACTGCGCGCCCCGCCGCGCCCGCCGCCGTCGCCGCCGGGGATTCCGGGATCGCGGCGGCGGGGGCCGGGACGGGTCCGGACGCTGGCGCGCTCATCCTGGGCCTGGCCGTGGTGCTCTGCATCGGCGGGCTGGTGACCGGCCTGCTGCGCCTGCGCCGGCAGCGAAAGAGGACTTTATGACCCGTCATCCCGCCGCCTCGCGCATGGCCCGCCGTCGCCCGGTCGCCCGGCGGGCGCCGGGCCTCGCCGCCCTGCTGATCGGCCTCGTGACGCTCGCCGGCTGCGCCTGGCCCTGGGAGCCGGCGCCCACGCCCACGCCCACCGCGCCGGCCACGGCCACCGCGCCCGCCGCCTGGGCGCCCACGCTGCCCACGGCCACGATGCCGGCCTCGCCCGTGGCCCAGGCCGGGCATTTCGTGGACGCCGACCAGGGCATCGCGATCGACTACCCAACCAACTGGAAGCGCCAGGCCAGCCAGGACCCGCGCATCCTCACCTGGCTGCTGGTGCCGGGCCAGGGCGTGGGTATCGGCATCTACGCCGGCGCGCTCACCGCGGGCGCCACGCTGGAGCAGGCGGCCGGGCAGGTGCGCGACCTGAGCACCGGCGGGCTGAGCGCCATCACCGACCGGCCCGCCCACGCTCTCACCCTGGCCGATGGCCGCCCCGCCTGGGTCATGGAGTATGACGCCAAGGAAAGCGACGGCAGCGCCGTCCGCGCCGTGCTGATCACCACCACTCGCGGCGGCCAGGTCGCCGCCCTGATCGCCTTCGGCACCCCCGACGCCATCGAGGCGGGGCGCACCGCCTTGACCCAGGCCGCCACGCACCTGACCCTTACCCCGCCACAGGTGGCCGGCGTGCCCCGCGAGGACGCGCTGGTGCGCGTCGGCGGCGAGTCCAACAACCCGCGCGATTACGACCCGGCCACCATGGACGGCCACTCGCCCATCTTCAGCGGCCTGGTCGCCTTCAATCCCCAACTCCAGGTGGCCCCTGACCTGGCCGAGTCCTGGGACCTGGACGCCACCGGCACGGTCTATACCTTCCACCTGCGCGCCAACGCCCGCTTCCATAACGGGCGCCCGGTCACGGCGCAAGACGTGATCTACTCCTGGGAACGCGCCGCATCGCCCGCCGTGGACTCGCATACGGTGCTGACCTACCTGGGCGACATCGTCGGCATCGGCGCGCGGCGGGCGGGTCAGGCCGAGCACATCAGCGGCCTGCGCGCGCTCAACGACCATACGCTGCAAGTGACCATCGACGCGCCCAAGCCTTACTTCCTGATGAAGCTGACCTACACCACGGCGGCCATCGTCGACCGGGCTAACGTCGAGTCGGGGCCGGACTGGTATCGTACGCCCAACGGCACCGGCCCCTACCGGCTGATCCGCTGGGAGCCCGGCAAGCTCGAACTGCTGGAACGCTTCGACGGCTTCTACCTGCCGCCCCCGCCGATCCGCTACCTGGTGACGCAGTTGTACGCCGGGGTGGGCACACGGCTCTACGAAACCGGCGCCATCGACATGACGAGCGTGAGCCGCGCCGTCGTGGCCCGCATGCGCGACCCCGCGGAACCGCTGCATACCGAGTTCCACGAAAGCGCGAGCATGTGCACATCGTATATCAGTTTTGACGTGACGCAGCCGCCGTTCGACGACCCCAAGGTGCGCCAGGCGTTCGCGCTGGCCGTGGACCGGCAACGCTACATCGACATCGTGCTGCGCGGGGCGGCCATCCCGGCGCACGGGCTGTATCCGCCCGCGCTGCCCGGCTACAATCCCGCGCTGGCAGGCCTGGCGTTCGACCCCGCGCTGGCCCGGCAACGGCTGGCCGAGTCGCGCTATGGCGACGCAGCGCACCTGCCGCCGATTACGCTGACCGACAGCGGCTTCGGCAGCGACGTGAACGCGGGCACGGCGGCGCTGGTGGGCATGTGGCAGGCCACGCTGGGCGCGACGATCCAGGTGGAGAACCTGGAGCCGGATCGCTACCAGGACGAGGTGCAGGCGGGGCGGCATGGGCAGTTGCTGGGCGCGGGCTG